>CAUTLL010000077.1:0-5813 GCA_963539275.1 uncultured Flavobacteriaceae bacterium | reverse complement strand
CATATCCGCAGGGGTTATTGGGAAAATTAACCACCAAATAAGATTAGGGGCTTCTTTAGAATCTCCAACTTGGTATAGTATTGATAGAGATTATAATTATTATGTGAATAATATTACCTCTAAAAGTTCTGCTATCCATTCCTATACAAGTTCAGAAAATAGAAATGTAAGAACCCCTGGAAAATTAACTCTTAGTGGAGCCTTTATACCTAATAAGAATTTTGCATTTAATGTAGATTATCATATGGATTTAGGAAAACCTCATTTTAGTAGCAATGGAGAAGCTGAAACTCAACTCAATAACTTCTACAAATCCACTTATAAAGCACAAAACGAGTTAAAATTTGGAGCTGAATACAGAGTAAAAGGATTCCATGCCAGAGGGGGATATGCCTTTACTACTAGTCCTTTTAGAAATTATTCTTATACCGAAAATAATTTCAGTATTATTGATGCCAATGGAAACCAAAGTTCTCATGGAAAAATCTCAAACTATATCGTTGGTAAATCCCAAGTGCTTTCGGGAGGTTTAGGTTATGATTTCAAATCATTCTACATTGATGCTACTTATCAGCACATTACTTATACTTATGCTAACCCGTTCCTTGATGGACTTTATGTTCTTTCTGCATCTACTAATGCATATTATACCTATTCTAATACGAGTATTATATCCAATGCAAAAACTAAAAGAGGCAATATAATACTTACTTTAGGATGGAAATTCTAATATAAAACAAAGGAGACCTAAATTTTGAGGTCTCTTTTGTCATTTTAATAACAATATTTTTATATTGTATCAACTTTTCCTAATTTCGCAAAATCCTCCAAGAAGAGAAAAAAAAACAATCGATTTCCAAAATTATAAAATAATGAATAATACTATCAAGGGCTATTTATTTGCTCTTATTTCAGCACTGACTTATGGCATGATTCCACTTTTCATGATTCCATTAAAGAAAATGAGTAATTTCTCCATTGATACAGCTCTATTTTATAGATTTTTTATTGCGGCTATTTTTATTTTAACCTACTTATTTTATCAAAAAGAAAACTTAAAAATCAATATAAAAGAATGTCTAATAATGGCGATACTGGGGATATTTTACTCTTTATCCTCTGAGTTTTTATTTGCCGCATATGACCACCTCAGCCCAGGGATTGCCTCTACTATTTTTTTCATTTATCCAATAATCGTTGCTCTTATTTTAGGATTCTTTTTCAAAGAAAAAATATCATTTGCTACGACCATTTCTTTAGTAGTAGTCGTTATCGGGGTGGGTATTTTGAGTATAAAAGATGATTTTAATATTAACTATATTGGCCTTTTTATTTCTTTATTAGGTGCCTTAGTTTACGCCTTGTATATTATTATCATTAATAAAGCTAAAATCAGTGTATCTGGAATAAAAATCTCCTTCTATTCCATGTTATTCGCATCAATATATTTTCTCTCAAAAACATTAATTTTAGGAAATTCCATAGCTATTCCTGACATGGAAACGAGTATTCATCTCTCTCTATTTTCCTTTATAACTACCGTATTATCCGTTATTACTCTTGTTTATGCGATAAAATATATAGGTTCTACTCCTACAGCTATCATGGGAGCTGTGGAACCTATTATTGCTGTAGCAATAAGTGTTTGGATATTTCAGGAAGAATCACTAACTTTATCTTTAATGTTAGGAGTTGTTATTATTATCATTGGAGTTTTAATTGATATCATTTTTAACAAAAAATAAAAAAAGTTCCTTAAAAGGAACTTTTTTTATTGATTTATAATGCTAATGCTTTCTTTTCTGCATTGACTAAACCTTCTAAATTTTTACCTCCTGCCGTAGCGAATCCCACATTTCCTCCACCTCCACCTTGAATTTCTTTTGCTAATTCTTTTACGATATTTCCCGCATGATATTTATTTTCCAAATCTGCTGAAACACCTACAGAAATCATCGGTTTCTCTCCTGCATCAGATAAAATTACAATCAATGAAGTCGGAATTTCTCGTTTTAATTGAAATACAATATCCTTTACCGAATTGGTATCCAGAGAAGTTCTTTTTACTAAAATCTGTTTATCTCCATGTGGTATAAAATCTTTTTTCCAATTTTGAATTTCAGCTTGTGATTTTTCTCTTTTAAGTTGTTCCAATTCAGATTTTAACTGAGTATTCTCATCCAATACTTTCTCCACAGATTTTATCAAATCCTTTGATTTTAAAAGCTCTGTCAATTTTTCTACTTGATTTTCTAAACTCCACAAATATTCTTTTACCTTCTCCCCTGTAATAGCTTCTATACGACGAACACCTGCTGCAACTGCCCCCTCTGATAATATCTTAAAATACCAAATATCCCCGGTATTTTTTACATGAGTTCCCCCACAGAGTTCCTTACTCTCTCCAAACTGTATCATACGAACCTTATCCCCATATTTTTCACCAAACAAAGCCATCGCACCTGCTTCCATCGCTTGTTGCATAGAAATATTTCTGAACTCTTGAAGCTCTATCTTTTCTTGAATTCTTTCATTTACCTTTTTTTCCACCTCATGAAGTTCTTCTTCAGTCATTTTTTGGAAATGAGAAAAATCAAAACGAAGAGACCCAAAATCTACACGAGAACCTCTCTGTTCCACATGAGTTCCTAAAATTTCCCTTAATGCTTGATGCAAAAGATGTGTCGCCGTATGATTTGCTTCTGTTAAAAATCTACTTACAACTTCTGCTTTAAAAGGGTCATCTAATTTACTTGGCAAAGTCTCTGCGATATGAATAATCAAATTATTCTCTTTTTTTGTATCAAAAATATAAGTAGTCTCCCCATTTGCTGAAGTCAAAATCCCTCTATCTCCTACCTGTCCTCCTCCTTCGGGATAGAATGGTGTAACATTAAATACTAAATGATAACGAACACCTTCTTTTTGACTTTCCACTTTCCTATATCTGGTAATACGGACTACAGCATCTAATGTATCATAGCCAATAAACTCTTCATCATCGTCATCATTAATAATCACCCAATCATCTGTTTTCATTTGTGCTGCAACGCGCGAACGCTCCTTTTGTTTTCTCAAACTCTCTTCAAAAGCTTCTTCATCAAGGGTATAACCTTTTTCTGCTAAAATAAGCATAGTCAAATCAATCGGAAATCCATAGGTGTCATATAATTCAAAAGCCTTATTACCAGAAATTTGCTTCTCCTTTGCATTATTCATCATCGCATCAAGCATTAACAATCCTTGCTCTAAAGTCCTTAAAAAAGAAACTTCTTCTTCTTTAATCACTTTTTCTAATAATGTATGATTCTTTTCCAATTCTGGAAAAGCCTCCCCCATTTGTATCACCAATGTTCTTACTAACTTGTGGAAAAACGGTTCTTTTTGCTCCAAGAATGTAAAGGCATATCTTACCGCTCTTCTTAAAATTCGGCGAATGACATACCCTGCTCCTGTATTGGAAGGAAACTGCCCATCAGCTATAGCAAAAGACACCGCCCTAATATGGTCCACAATCACACGAATCGCAATATCTTTCTCATCATCTAATTTTCCCGTGTATTTCTTTCCAGAAAGTTCTTCTACTCTTTCAATTAAAGGTGTAAAAACATCGGTATCATAATTAGAAGATTTACCCTGAAGAGCCATACAAAGACGCTCAAATCCCATTCCTGTATCCACATTTTGTTTTGGTAATTTCTCCAAAGAGCCATCGGCTTTTCTGTTAAACTCCATAAACACGAGATTCCAAATTTCTACCACCTGCGGATGGTCTTTATTCACCAAATCTTTCCCTAAGATTTTAGCTTTTTCTTCTGCAGATCTTAAATCTACATGGATTTCAGAGCATGGACCACACGGACCTTGCTCACCCATTTCCCAAAAATTATCCTTTTTATTTCCGTTAATAATTCTATCTTCGGAAATGTGTTCTTTCCAAAAATCATAGGCCTCTCGGTCTCGTTCCAAATTCTCCGTAGCATCACCCTCAAAGATGGTTACATAGATATTCTCCTTCGGAATCTTATAAACTTCTGTCAAAAGCTCCCATGCCCAAACGATCGCCTCTTTCTTAAAATAATCTCCAAAAGACCAATTCCCCAACATCTCAAACATTGTATGATGATAAGTATCTCGCCCCACATCATCTAAATCATTATGCTTTCCAGATACGCGAAGGCACTTTTGAGTATCAGCCACCTTGGTAAAGGTCGGTTCTTTATACCCTAAAAAGAAATCTTTAAATTGTGTCATTCCTGAATTGGAGAACATCAGCGTAGGGTCATCTTTCAGAACTATTGGTGCAGAAGGCACTATATGATGTCCTTTACTTCTAAAAAAATCTAAATATTTTTGTCTTATTTCTTGTGAGGTCATAACTCTTCTTTTATTAACTATATTAATATGGGCAAAATTAACGATTTTATTTATAAAATAGGAATATAATTGATGCTAACACTACTTTTTCCTAATCAGAAATAGCCCTAAAAAAGTAATTCCCCCATTGATAATCAAAAGCTCTAAACCTATTTTAAAATCTCCAAAGAGCAAAACTTGGTGCTGGTCTATGAAATAAGTAAGAATTGGCGACAAAACACAGACCCACGGCACCAAGGCATCTTGTATCTTAAACTTAGTGAAAATCCCAAAAACAAAAAGCCCCAATAATGGTCCGTAAGTATAACCCGCCAACTTCAAAATAAGCCCTATCATAGAGCCATCATTAATCCACTTAAACACAAGAACCATTAATAGGAAAGAAAGGGTAACTCCAATATGTATTTTTTTTCGGAATGTTTCCTTTTTTTGGTCTGACCATTCTTTGTCTTTAATTCCAAAAATATCAATGCAGATAGAAGATGTTATGGCAGTCATTGCCCCATCTGCACTCGAACAAAATGCAGAAATTAGTCCTATAATAAAAGTAATACCAATAAGCGGAGACATATAATTAAGAGCCGCCACAGGGAAAAGCTGGTCCTTCGTTGCCGTTATTCCTTCTTTCTCGGCAAAAAGGTGTAGCATACCGCCCATGTATAAGAAAATCACAATCATTCCTAATAAAATAAAACTTAGGGTAAGCATATTCTTTTGACTATCTTTTAGATTAGAAACAGAGATATTCTTCTGCATCATATCTTGGTCTATCCCTGTCATAGCGATAGTAATAAACGCTCCTGCCAATATCTGCTTTACGAAGAAGCTTGCATTCATTACATTAAAATCAAATACCTTCAAGTAGCCCTTGCTATCCATAAGTGATAAACTCTCCCCCATACTTAAATTCATATCATTAAGAATATAAACCACACACGCTACAAGCCCAAGGAGCATAGCTGAAGTTTGAAGAGTATCAGTATAAATAATAGTTCTCACTCCCCCTTTGTAAGTATAGAGAATAATCATCAGGAGAGTAAGTAAAGTAGTGAGCCAGAAAGGAACACCAAAGCTATCCAATACCATCAGCTGGAGAATATTTACCGCCAAATACACTCTCGCCGTTGCACCTACTAACTTGGATATAATAAATATCAATGCTCCCGTTTTATAAGTTTTTTCCCCCATTCGCTCTTGTAGATAGGTATAAATAGAAGTTAACTGCATCTTATAATATATAGGAAGCAAGACATAAGCAATGATGGCATAACCTATCATATAGCCTAATGTAATCTGTAGGTAACTAAAACCATCCGTCCCCACTGTACCTGGTACACTTACAAAAGTAACCCCTGAGAGTGTAGAACCTATCATCCCAAATGCGACTAATCTCCAATCTCCTGCACGATTACCAATAAAGAAGCTATCATTATTAC
>CAUTLL010000076.1:0-5913 GCA_963539275.1 uncultured Flavobacteriaceae bacterium | reverse complement strand
CTGCTAATATTATTGCTAAAAATATTAGACAAAAAATTTTTGAAAAAACAGGACTCACAGCATCTGCGGGAATTTCTATCAATAAATTTTTAGCAAAAATAGGCTCCGATGTTCGTAAACCGAATGGTCAAAAAACCATACATCCCAATCAAATCATTGAGTTTTTAGATATATTGCCAATAGAAAAATTTCACGGAATAGGTAAAGTAACGGCTCATAAAATGTATCAACTTGGCATACATAAAGGCATCAATTTAAGAGAAAAACCATTAGAATTTTTATTAAATCATTTTGGGCAAAAATCTGGATTATATTACTACAATATCGCTCGTGGTATTCATCACGGAAAAGTAATTCCCCACCGTATTCCTAAAAGTATTGGAGTAGAGCATACTTATCATGAAAATATCTCTGATGAAGTAGAAATTCATGATAAAATTAAAACCTTATGCCTCGAATTAAATTCTAGATTGCTTAAAAATACAAAGATTTTTCTATTTTTACTCGTAGTAGAACCCAAGAATTATTCTATGAAAATATTCAAGATTTTTATTCTACTGCCACTGAACTTTGGAAACACCGCCCTTTTAATACCCCTATTCGGCTTCTAGGCATATCCCTTTCAAATCTCAATTTAGAAAAAAATCACCCTATCTATATTCAACTCAAAATCCCTTTTGAAGAATATTCTTCATGAAAAATAATTTTAACAAAATTTAATATATTTTTTTTGACCATATCGGTTTTTTATCTCATTTTTGCTTATAAATCAATGCTATAAATTATATCATTGCTATCATCAATTTTTAACTTTTCATTTATTATGGAACAATCACAAGAAATAAAAATATTACATGAAAAAATACAAGTCCAAAATCACTTTTTCCAACTCCTAAAAGAAGAAATGAGTAAGGTAATTATTGGACAAAATCACATGGTAGACCGCTTACTCATAGGACTTCTTGGTAATGGACACATTCTTTTAGAAGGAGTCCCAGGCTTAGCAAAAACCCTAGCAATAAAGACCCTGTCTGATACTGTAGACGGACATTTTTCAAGAATACAATTTACCCCTGATTTGCTCCCCGCTGATGTGATAGGAACTCAAATTTATAACATAAAAGAAAATGATTTTTCGGTAAAAAAAGGACCTATATTTGCCAATTTTGTATTAGCTGATGAAATTAATCGAGCTCCCTCTAAGGTTCAAGCTGCTCTCCTTGAAGCAATGCAAGAAAAGCAAATTACCATAGGAGATGAAACTTTCCCTCTCCCAACACCTTTTTTAGTTTTAGCAACACAAAATCCTATTGACCAAGAAGGAACTTATCTCTTGCCAGAAGCACAAACTGACCGTTTCATGCTAAAATGTGAAATAGATTATCCTGATTTTGAAGATGAAAGACAAATAATGCGTATGGCTTCTTCTACCCAAATACCCTCAGTAAAACCTGTTATTTCTATAAAACATATCATAGAAGCGAAGCAACTTATTAATAAAATTTATCTTGATGAAAAAATTGAAAAATATATCTTAGATATTGTATTTTCAACTAGATTTCCTGAGCGTTATCAATTACATGATTTGAAAAATTACATCAATTTTGGGGCTTCACCAAGGGCTTCCATCAACTTGGTTATTACAGCCAAAGCTTTAGCTTTTCTAAAAAACAGAGCCTTTGTCATTCCAGAAGATGTAAAAGAAATTGCCAAAGATGTTTTAAGACATAGAATAGGACTTTCTTTTGAAGCAGAAGCAGAAAATATTAATACCAACCAAATTATTGACAGAATTTTAGGAAAAATACAAGCTCCCTAGGAATTAGATGTTATGGATATCAATAGCCTTATCAAAAAAATAAAACAGATAGAAATCCGTTCTAAAAAGAAATCGGAAGCAGGGTTAATGGGGCAATATCATTCTATTTTCAAAGGACAAGGCATGACTTTTTCTGAATTTCGGCAATATCAATTCGGAGATGATATTCGTAGAATAGATTGGAATAAAACAGCTCATTTTCGTGAACCATTTATAAAAGTAATGGAAGAAGAACGAGAGCTTACTATGATGCTTTTAGTTGATATTTCTTCATCTATGAACTATGGTTCAAAACACCAAAAAAAACGAGAATTAGTCGCTGAAATCTGTGCAAGTTTAGGATTTTCTGCTGTAGGAAATAATGATAAAGTAGGACTCATTCTTTTCGCTGATAAAATTTATAAAATCATTCCTCCTCAAAAAGGAAAAAAACATTTACTCTCCATCATTAGCCAAATTTTATCTTCTAATGATATTCCCTCAAAAAATAATATTGACAAAGTTTTAGAATATACCATAAATATTTTCAAAAAGAAATCTTTAATTTTTATTTTTTCTGATTTCAATGATGATTTTTCAGATAAAAATTTACGAATTACGGCTAAAAAACATCAATTGCTAGGCATAAGAATTTCTGATGAAAAAGATAATGAAGTTCCAGAAATTGGCTTTGCTGAATTTCAAGATATAGAAACTGGGGAAAAAATTTATGTTAATACCTCTGATACCCATTTTCGTTATCATCTTAAGGAAATGAAAAAACAATATATTAAACAACTACAAAATATATTTATAAAAAGTTCTGCTGATTTCATCAACATTAACTCTGAAAAAGATTATGCCAAAGAGCTTTATCAATATTTCAGAAAAGGATAAAATATTTTACAAAAAAAATGAAATTTTACACTATTCTCATATTTCTTTTAACGAATTTTATTTCTGGGCAGACATTATCTTCCAGCTTAAATAAAAATAATGTGGATTTAGGTGAGCATATTATTTTGAACATACACATTCGCAATTTGCAAGGAAAAAATGTCATCTCTGCTCAAAAAAATGGACTTCTTCCTTTTTATTTTGAAGAAACAAAAGATGAAATTTACCAAAATAATAAAGAATATCGCAGAACGATAGAATTTAGTATTTTAGACGAAGGAAAATTCATCCTACCATCATTGGAATTTAAGATTGGAGATTCTATTCACAAAAGTATTCCCTATGAAATAAAAGTAACCAATCCCAACAAAAAAAATGAGAAAATCAGTGATATTATGCCCAATCAAGAAATTGAATTAGGAATAATGGATTATTTGAATTTATACCAAATTCATATTTTTATATTTCTAATTATTTTAGGTAGTATTTTAATCTTTATTTTTATTAAAAAACACTCTGTTAAAAAGGAAATTTCTCCAACCATTTCACCTGATAAATTTCTCCATGATTTAGCTCAATTAAAAACAAAAAAACTAATAGAAAATGGAGAATATCGCTTATTTTACATAAAACTTTTAGAAATTATTAGAGATTTTTTACAAAGTAAATATCAAATTCCTGCTGACATTTTATTAACTGATGATTTGATAGATTTTATCAAAAAAAATCACATTTTATCTAAAGAAAATACAAAAATATTGGAAGAACTTTTCATTCGTGGAGATTTGGTAAAATTTGCGAAAAGTATTCCTTCATCAGAAATGATGCAAGCAGACTTAGAAAATGTAGAAAATTTTATCATGAAAAATTTATGAAACTAAAAAATGACAAATTTTGAATTTCATAGCCCTTGGTTTTTAATTTTATTTTTGGTTTTTATCCCTTTAATTATCAAAGATTTAAGAACACAAAATAAAACTGCTATTCTTGTGCCTTCCATTCAATATATGAAGGTAAGTTCGCTATACTCCAAAGTCAGATTTTTTCTTAAAATATCCAAATATATCATTCTTTCAACACTGATTATTGCTCTAGCAAGACCAAGAACTTATACCATTAAAAATCTACATGAAGAAGGAATTGATATTGTCCTTTCCGTAGACATATCGTTAAGCATGTTGGCAAGAGATTTTAAACCTGACCGACTTTCGGCTCTAAAAGAATTATCACAAAATTTTATCAATCAGAGAGAAAATGATAGATTAGGACTTGTTATCTATGCTGGTGAAGCTTTCATGAAAGTACCTTTGACAAGCGACCATCAAGCCGTTTCTGAAGAAATTAAAGAGATGCAACCTGGAGATGTTCAGCATGGAACAGCAATCGGTGAAGGACTTGCCGTTGCTACTAAACACTTAATTAAAAGCTCCTCTAAAAGCAAAGTTATTATTCTGATGACCGATGGCGTAAATACAATACAAAATGCCATCAGTCCCGAAGAGGCAACACAATTGGCTCAAAATAATGGCATTAAAGTTTATACCATAGGCATAGGAACTAATGGATATGCCGAATCCCCTATAGTAACTCCTTTCGGAGATATTATTTTCATGCCACAAGAGGTAGAAATAGATGAATATTCTCTTGAGAATATCGCTAAACAAACAGGAGGAAAATATTTTCGTGCCACCTCTAATGATAATTTAGAACAAATTTATGAAGAAATAAATCAATTAGAAAAATCACAAGTAAAATCTCATAAAACATATGAATATCATGAGTTATTCAATATTTTTCTATGGTTAGCTTTAGGTATTTTACTTATAGATTTCTCTTTTAGATTTATAATTTTTAAGAATAGTAATTAATATAAAATGTCCTATATCAATCTATATTTACTACTTATTTTGCCTTTGCTTATTTTTCTAATGCTCAAGTTTACAAAATGGAAAAAAAATAAGCGAAATATTTTTGCAGAACCTAAATTTCATAATCAAATTTTCGGAAAAACACCTTTTTTAAATAAAATATTCTCATGGGGTTACATTTTAGCTATCTTATTTTTGGTTTTAGCAATGCTTAATTTATCTACCGAGAACAATGAAAAAATAGAAATCAATCAAAAAAATAGTAATATTTTATTTTTAATTGATGTTTCCAACTCCATGAACGCTCAAGATGTAGAACCCTCACGATTAGAACTTGCAAAAGACATTTTAAACCAAACAATTAACAAGCTCGAAAACGAGCGTGTAGGAATTGTAGTATTTGCAGGAGAAGCCCATAGCATTATGCCTCTCACTACAGATTATTCTTCTATAAATATATTTTTGAATAACATAAATTCTAGTCTCATTCAAAAACAAGGGACAGATTTTCTTTTAGCAGTTGAAGAAAGTATAAAAAAACTTAATAATGCCAATTTAGGCGAGAAAAAAATAATTCTTATTAGCGATGGAGAAGATAATGAAAATAATTACAATGATGCTATTCAAAAAGCTAAAAATAGTAATATTAGCATTACTTCTGTAGGAATTGGCACTCAAGAAGGAGCCCCCATTCCTGAATATACATTTGAGAATTATCAAGACTATAAACGAGATAAATACGGACAAGTTGTCATTACCAAAAGAGAAACAAATGCTTTGAAATCCATAGCAAAAGAAACAAATGGCGTGTTTATTGATGGAAATAATCCTAATCAAACCGTAGAAAATATTATCAACGATATACAAAAAATATCAAAAAATAATCATACCAATACCGCAACTATCCAGCATATTACTCACTATTATCAGTGGTTTTTAGGAATATCCATTTTCCTTTTCATGGGGATTTATCTATTTAATCCAAAAAAAGATTTGAATTTCTGAGTATTATTAATATTTTTTAACAAAATGAAAGATTGCTTTTAACAAATTAAAATTTATCTTTGCGTTATCATGGTGAAGAATTTTATTTTTACTTTATTTTTTTGTATCGGAAAAATTCTTTTAGGGCAAGAAAGTAACAAAATAGCTATTTACGAAGGCAATCAAAGTTATAAAAAACAAAACTTTGATGAGGCTTCTTATCACTATTTAAAAGCTGTAAAAAAAAACAACAATGATTTTAAAGCACTTTACAATCTTGGCAATAGTCTTTATAAGGAAAAAAAGTATGCTGATGCAATCAATGAATATCAAAATGCACTAAAAAATACTCAAAATAAATATGAA
>CAUTLL010000075.1:0-5967 GCA_963539275.1 uncultured Flavobacteriaceae bacterium | reverse complement strand
ATGGATAGGGATTTCGCTAGTTATATTTTCAGGAAATATCTGTATGTAATTGGTTTTACCAATATCACCTATAATATTAGCAGTGCCTATCTTGAAGCCTACTTCATGGCGTTGTGCATTAAATGATGCAAATCCAAAGAATAAATAGATAATGAATAATTTTTTCATAGTTAGAGAATTTTATCTCTATTACATAATTTGCAAATATATAACATTTTTATATTAAGGACATTGATAAATTTTAGTTAAAAAACAAAAAATATTTAATAAACTACACTAAATAGAGTTTTGTTATTGAGTGAAATGAAAAATAGAGCAAAATATATTCAAAAACTTGATGATTGGCATAAAAATTGCTGATGAAAGCCTAATGTTATAATTAGTTTTTTAGTTGTTTTTTTGTAGTATTATTTTAGAATCTGTTTAGAATACTACATTTAGAATCCGATAGATGTTAGTATCTATTAGCCATGATCCGAGAGCCTTAAAATCTTCTCGGATTTTTTTATAAAAATTATTTTATGATATAAATTTCATTATCTATTTTTAGGGATGTTCCTTGTGGAAGAATTTTTATTTCTAAAAACTCGGCTCTTCTTGAAGAAAAATATGGATTAATAATAAATTCTTTGACCTTGTTTTGGTTAGTTTTATCACTAATAATAAAAGTTATGTGTCTTCCTTTTTTGACAGAGACTAAATTATTTTGGTAAAATGAATGAGATAAAACTTCATCTTTTTGTTCCCAATAAAAATTATAGCCTAATCGTGCTAAAATAAAAAGTAATCCTAAAAATAGAGACCTAATAAAGATTTTGAGGTTTGGGCGAATGAAAATTTCTCTCAAAAAATAAACGATAAATAGTAAAATAGATAATTCTATGAGATTTAATGGAATGTTTTGCTGAAAACTGAAGTCCCAACGAGAGAAAAAAGCAACCATCTCCAAGAAGAAACTTGCTGATAAATCATAAATATTCAAAATTTCTTCAATGGCGAGATTCAACCCAAATAAAATACAAACGATAAAAGAAAAAATAATAAATGCCTGTGAAACAAAAATGCTAACAGCATTGATGAAAACCGATAGCCAAGAGAATTGATGAAAATAATAAACAACTAGAGGCATTACCGCTAGTTGAGCAGAAAGGCTTAAAGCAAAGGAGTTTAGGGAAAATCTTAAAATATTATTTTTTATTTTTCCAAAAAGCTGAATAATTGGTTGGTAAAGCCAAAAAATCCCTAAAACAGCAACAAAACTAAATTGAAAACCGATATTAAAAAGTTGGTGTGTATTCCATGTTAAAATGAGAAGTGAGGAAAGAGCCATGGAATGTAATAAATCAGGTTTTCTCTGTAAAAATATCATTATATAATAGGCGGAAATCATAATACAAGACCTCATGACAGAATTGCCGTAATCAATTAAAATCGCGAATGTCCAAATTGCTAAAAGTGAAAAATAAATCGGTACATTTCTATATTTTACGGAGAAAATAGGTTTGAGAAAAAAGAGAATTAAGAGAAAAATAATTGCCATGTGAGATCCTGAAATTGCCAAGATGTGAATAAGTCCTGTTCTAGTGAAATTTTGGGTGATTTCTTTGTCAATTTCCGTGCGGTCAGCGAGGATAATGCCTTTTAGCAATGCTTTATTTTGGGTCTGAAGAGAGGATTGTTCGATTTTATTTAGAAGAATCCATCGTTGGTGCTTGATTCTGTCAGCAATAGAAAGTTCGGTTTGAAGAATGGCTGAAATTTCACTAGGAATATGTCCTTGAACAAAAATTTTTTGTCGAGCCAAATATTTTTGGTAGTCAAATTGAAAATCATGCTGAGGTTTCTCTGTGGGCTTAAGATAAGCTTTGGAGTGGTATAGGTGTAAAAAATCTAATTTTTGCTGCTCTCTTGGAATAGAAATAACAGCAGAAAAAGGATTTTTAAAGTTTAGAATTTGTATTTCGTAGCGTCTATTCTTCTCGTTAGAATTAAGTTTTTGCTCTAATTTGAAAACGATGTCAATGGGCTTGTTTTTAGCAAAGATGGGAAGTTTTTCAGGTTTAGAATTGAGAAAATGAATGAAAATTCCTAAACTGAAAAATAAAAATAAAAGAAAAACAGATTTAATTTTGTCAAAAAATAGGGTTTTGATATTTCCTAATCCGAATAAAATAATAGCTAAAATAATGCCACTAATCGCCCAGGATTGGGATAAATTAAAGTAATCTTGAAAACAGATTCCTAATATGAATCCCAAAGTGCAGACAAAAAGTGGCTGTTTGTTCATTGGTATTAAAGCAAACTATTTCACATAAAGTACTTTTTTGATTTCTTCTTTTACTTCTTCTATCTTTGGAAACCATTCGGTAAAAAGAGGTGCAGAATAAGGTGCTGGAGTATCAGGTGTGGTAATTCTTTTGATAGGAGCATCAAGGAAATCAAAAGCTTTTTGCTGAACCATATAGGTAACTTCTGAAGCTACAGAACCAAATGGCCATGCCTCTTCTAAAATCACCAGTCGATTGGTTTTCTTTACAGAGTTAATAACCGTTTCGTAATCTAATGGGCGGATTGTTCTTAAATCAACCACTTCTACAGAAATATTTTTTTTAGCTAAATCTTCTGCTGCTTGTAGAGCGAGCTTTGTGATTTTTCCAAAAGTCACCAGAGTAACATCGGAACCTTCCTTTTTAATATCTGCCTTTCCGATAGGCAAATAGTATTCTTCATCAGGAATTTCCATTTTGTCGCCATACATTTGCTCGGATTCCATGAAAATTACAGGGTCGTTATCTTGAATGGCGGTTTTTAATAAACCTTTAGCATCGTAAGGATTAGATGGAACTACGACTTTTAGACCTGGGCAGTTGGCGTACCAACTTTCAAAAGCTTGGGAGTGAGTTGCTCCCAATTGTCCTGCAGAAGCGGTTGGTCCTCTAAAAACGATAGGAATATTCCACTGACCTCCGCTCATTTGATACATTTTAGCGGCATTAGAGATGATTTGGTCTATGGCAACCATAGAGAAATTGAAAGTCATAAACTCTACTATAGGGCGATTTCCATTCATTGCAGCTCCTATTGAAATTCCAGCAAAGCCTAATTCTGAAATAGGAGAGTCAATCACTCTTTTAGGACCAAATTCATCAAGCATTCCTTTAGAAGCTTTATAAGCACCGTTATATTCAGCTACTTCTTCACCAATAAGATATATAGATTCATCTTTACGCATCTCTTCACTCATACCTTGAGCGATGACCTCACGAAATGTATATTCTTTCATATTAAATCATAAATTAAACCGCAAAGGTAATAAAAATGTAGCAATTCTTACAAGATAAAATACCACCGAATATTCTGTGGTATTTTGCTGTAAAATAAAGTGTTTTTATCTCTTTTTAAATTCTCTTACAGAACCATCAAGGTTGAAGTTGATGTTGTATTTTTCTCTTGTTCCTTCAATGGTGCTTGCGTCCCAATATCTCGCTTGAGTAGGAACCCAAAGACTGAAATAGATGAAATCTAATTCTGCATTTTCTGCTCCTTCTACGGTGGCTGCTTTTTCTTTCCAGTTTTTATAAACTATTGCCACGGTTGCAAATTTAATATCATTTAGTGGGGTTGAGTTATCTTTTATATCACCTCCACCAGATATTTGCACAGGTTGAGGTTCGCTCCATTTTCCACCTTGATAAGTGTAGTGGTCTACATTTTCAGGTTTTTCAGGGTCAATGAGTTCAATCTCAATACGAGGCATTGTTCCTCCATAAAATTGCACATTTTGAAAAACTTGCACATCTTTCCCTTTGAATTTTGGTAATTCTTTTAGGGCATCTTCAGCTTTTTGTAGTTCCTCAGTGTTAGTTAGTAAATCAGAACCTGTTGCGTTTGCTACCTGACTTACGGCATCAGCTAAACTTTCTCCTTTTTTACCGCAAGATTGAGCTACTCCTAATGTTAGAGCAATGCCTAATGCTCCGATAATAAATTTATTTGTCTTCATAAATTAAAATATTAAAGTTACTTCTGCTAAGTTAAGGAATATTTCTTTGAAAATCAATAAAAATTTATAAAAAATTAAAATTAAAATTAAAATTAAAATTAAAATTAAAATTAAAATTAAAATGTTGATTTTAAGTGATTTATAATTTGTTGAAAAACCTACTTTTGAAAATATAGAAAACATCTTTTTTAGTTGAAAAATAGTTAGTTAAATAAAATTTTATATCTTTGTCGAGCTTTTGTGGATAATTTTGGCAAAGTATGAAAAATTAAAATTAACATCTTTCTTGTTTTTTAGCCCACAAATTTTGCCAAAACTAAGAGATAAGAAATACAAAGTGATATTTTATATGTCAAACAAAGAAGAGGTTTTATTAAACCAAAATGTAGCTCCTGAACAATTTGATTGGGATTCTTTTGAATCTGGTCTTAACGCTGAGGACAGAAAAGAAAAAAGTGAATTAGAAGAAATCTACAAAGGTTCTCTTAATGATCTTTCTGAAACAGATGTAATCATCGGTAAAGTAGTAAGATTAACTGATAAAGAGGCGATTGTAGATATCAACTTCAAATCAGAAGGAGTTATTTCTCTTAATGAATTCCGTTACAACCAAGGTCTTAAAGTAGGCGATGAGGTAGAGGTAATGGTGGACAGAAGAGAAGATAAAACAGGTCAGTTACAATTATCTCATAAAAAAGCAAGAACGCTTAAAGCTTGGGATAAAGTAAATGAATACCACCAATCTGGTGAAATCGTAAATGGTTTCGTAAAATCAAGAACAAAAGGAGGTATGATTGTAGATGTATTCGGTATTGAAGCATTCTTGCCTGGTTCTCAGATTGATGTGAAGCCTATCAAAGATTATGACCAATTCGTAGGGAAAACTATGGAGTTTAAGGTTGTTAAAATCAATCCTGAGTTCAAAAATGTAGTAGTTTCTCACAAAGCATTGATTGAAGCTGATATTGAAGGTCAGAAAAAAGAAATCATTGCTCAATTAGAAAAAGGACAAGTTCTTGAAGGAACTGTTAAAAATATTACTTCTTATGGTGTGTTTATTGACCTTGGTGGTGTAGATGGATTGATTCACATCACAGACCTTTCTTGGTCAAGAGTAAATCATCCATCAGAAATCCTTTCAGAAGGACAAACTGTGAAAGTTGTAATTCTTGACTTTGATGATGAGAAGACAAGAATCCAATTAGGTATGAAGCAACTAGAACCGCATCCATGGGAGGCTCTTTCTGCAGACCTTAAAGTAGGTGATAAAGTAAAAGGAAAAGTGGTAGTTCTTGCTGACTATGGTGCATTTGTAGAGATTGCACCTGGTGTAGAAGGTCTTATCCATGTTTCTGAAATGTCTTGGTCTACTCATTTGAGAAGTGCAGGTGATTTCGTGAAAATTGGTGATGAAGTAGAAGCAGTAGTGCTTACTTTAGATAAAGATGAAAGAAAAATCTCTTTGGGTATCAAGCAATTAACTCAAGATCCTTGGGCTGATATACAAGTAAAATATCCAGTAGGTTCTAAACATACAGGTTCTGTAAGAAACTTTACGAACTTCGGTATTTTCGTAGAATTAGAAGAAGGAATTGACGGATTGGTGTATATCTCTGATCTTTCTTGGACTAAGAAAATCAAGCATCCGTCTGAATTCTGTTCAGTAGGTGATAAGTTAGAGGTAGTTGTTTTAGAATTAGATGCTGAAGCGAGAAGGCTATCTCTTGGTCACAAACAATTAACAGAAAATCCTTGGGATAAATTTGAAACTAAATATGCAGAAGGAACTGTTCATACAGGGAAAGCTGTAGAGGTTTTTGACAAAGGTGCTCAAGTTCAGTTTGAAGATGCAGAGGTAGAAGCATTCTGTCCTTCAAGATTATTAGAAAAAGAAGATGGCTCTAAAATCAAAAAAGGAGAAGATGCTCAATTCAAAGTGATAGAGTTTAATAAAGATTTCAAGA
>CAUTLL010000074.1:0-6002 GCA_963539275.1 uncultured Flavobacteriaceae bacterium | reverse complement strand
TATTGAGTCTATCACCCTTATGCTCTGCATTTACCTTAACATTTTTCAGTAAAGAACCTTGATATTCTACTCTCTCTATATGAGACATCCAATACTCCTTCGTATTCTCTGTATCTATTTTCAAAGAAATATTACTTACCTGCACACTATCTCTCTTCACCCCTTCTCTAATGATATATTGAGGATTAGCCTTAGCTAAAAGTCTGTCAGCTTCTGAAATCTCCTCTTTTTTCTCCATTATATATTTCAATGTAGGAACTTTAATATCGAACATAAAATCATTATTTCCTCCTTTGAAATCTCCTACAATTTTCACTCCATCAGGTATCAATATATTCGGTTCAAAATAATTTATTAAACTCTGATAAATATCAAAATCTAATTCAAAACTTTGTCCTTTGTAATATCTCTTTATCTTATTCCCTACTAATATTTTGTTTTGTACTTCTGCAAATATTTTTCCGACATCATCCAAATTGAATTTCCCCACTATATTTCCCTTTATCACTTCTGGGATATTTATATTTATAGTACGATTATCAGATTCTCTTGCTAATTTTATCGCCCCCACAGGAATAGTAATATTTCTTTCACCGAATAAAGATACTTTATTCAACTGGACATCTAAATCTAAATCATTAACATTCTTCATTGATAAATTCCCACTCACACTTCCTTTGAAAATAGATTGTTTATCACTTACCCCCCAATACTTCAAATCCAAATGCTGAATATCCCCTCTTAAATCTGTGGAAAGTCTGGGTCTACTAAAATCTATTTTACCATCAATCACCCCATTGAATGAAGCATCAGCCACCTTAAAAATTCCATCAAACTGCTTAGTAGTCAAACTCCCATCAATATTGAGATTATGTAGTTTTTTTCCTAAAATTTCTATACTACTTAAATGAGATTTTGTCCTAAGAGAAAGCGTGTTTAAATCAAAACCTCTCCCTTCAACTTGCACTTCTCCAGATATTTCTCCTAATTCTTTCTGTTTAGTGATTGCCTTTGTATCAAAACTTTTTAGGACAACAGCCCCTTTATATCTCGGATAAGCAGAAGAATACTCACTCAATATAAAATCACGAATCTGAGCAGCTCCAATCCCTGTAACCAAACCTCCTTTTGTGATAACCTTCTTTTTATCTACATCTATAAATCCTGTATATTTTATCTTACCAAAACCATCAGCAAAACCACCCATTTTTTTTGCTATAAAATTAGGTAAAGATGCCCTTAAACCTGCATAAGATATTTCTGCTAAAATTTGATTTGATTTCAAATGAAAATTTCCTAACATCAGATTTTCAAATTTTATTGCCTTCGTTTGGATATGGTTATTATTCACCTGAATATTGAATTTTTTCAATGAAAAATTATTCAATACCCCCTCCATTTTCCCAGATAGTGAATATTTTTGGTAATTATCCCAATTCTTCACAAAATAACTCATATCATAACCATGCAAATAACTTCCTCTTTTCAGATTCATATCCCAAGCCACTTTATCATTAAAATCCTTCCACCCCGTATTCTTATCAAGATTAAAAATCAAATCTCCTTGCAATAAAGAATGCCCTGTATGCATAATCAAATCCGAAAAAGCAAATTTTTCTTTGCTAATAAATAAATCTCCTGAAAGAGTTTCTAAATGATGCTTTTTCCCCCATCTCTCTGTGATAAAAGATAAACGATTAAACTTCATATTTACATCTGCTCCTACTACCTTTAGATTAGATACATAAGCATTAAGTTTTTCTGCCTTCAGCCATTTCCCATCCTCTCCTTGATTTTCATTAACAATAGAAAGTTTACTGTTTTTTATCTCAATACGAGAGGTAAATTTAAATGGAGGTTTATTTGGGTCCTTAGGGCTATCAAATTTTTCTATAAAAAGAGTGAAATTATCCTGCTCCTCTCCTTTATAAGTGATTACTTGTAAATCAAGTTCCTCTAAAGTTAATTTTTGAAATTTCAAGTCTCTTGAATTAAACGCTAACTCAAACCAATCAGAATGTCCGATTAACTTTTCTGCTTTCAAAAACTTAAAATCATGATGATCTTTCGCTGTAACTCCATGAATCACAACATCTCCCAAGAAATTAATTTCTACCCCCTTCGTTTCAAATTTCGTTTTATACTGCTCATTGAGTATATTAATTGCTTTGTCAGCTAACCAACTTTTCACTGGAGGAAGATTTATCGTAATCAGAATAGACAATAAACTAAATATGAAACCAAAAAAGCAAAATAAAAATAACTTTGCCCACCAAGATAGTTTCTTCACTTTTTCTTTTGCCTTATGAATCGGTGATTGATTTTGTATTTCCAAATCTTCTTCTTTGTCTATATTTTTCTCTATATTTGCCATTGTATGAAAAAAACGATTATTTTAGGAATAGAATCATCTTGTGATGATACTTCAGCTGCGATTATCAGAGGGAATAAAATTCTCTCAAACATTGCGAATACCCAAGATATTCATAAAGAATATGGCGGTGTAGTCCCTGAATTAGCCTCACGAGCTCATCAACAAAATATTATTCCCGTAGTTCAAAAATCTATTGTATCAGCAAATATACAACAAAATGAAATTTCAGCAATAGGTTTTACCCGAGGGCCCGGACTTTTAGGCTCTCTTTTAGTAGGAACTTCCTTTGCAAAATCTTTGGCTATGTCCTTAAATATTCCTTTAATAGAGGTCAATCACCTTCAAGCTCATGTTTTAGCTCATTTTATAGAGGATGCAAACCCTACTCCACCTAAATTTCCTTTCCTTTGCCTCACAGTAAGCGGTGGGCATACAATGATTGTTTTGGTCAAGGATTATTTTGATATGGAAATCATCGGAAAAAGTATTGATGATGCAGCAGGTGAGGCGTTTGATAAAATCGGAAAAGTTTTTGAATTAGACTATCCTGCAGGAGCAATTATTGATAAATTAGCACAAAATGGAAATCCTAATGCCTTTCAGTTTGGAAAACCTAAATTAGATGAATATAACTATTCTTTTAGCGGAATAAAAACTTCTGTATTATATTTCGTTCAGAAAGAAATGCAAAAAAATCCTAATTTTATTAAAGAAAATCTAAATGACCTTTGTGCTTCGGTACAAAAGACAATCATTGATGTTTTAATGGACAAACTCCAAAAAGCAGCAAAAGATTTAAATATTAAAGAAATCGCCATTGCAGGAGGTGTTTCTGCTAATTCCGAATTGAGAAATGCAATGCAACAAAATGCTAAAAAACTTGGTTGGAATGTTTTTATTCCAAAATTTGAATACACCACGGATAATGCAGCAATGATTGCTATGGTTGCACAACTAAAATATGAAAAAGGAGAATTTACCGACCTAAAAACTACTGCAACAGCAAGATATGAAATTTAAAATATAAAATGAAAATATATACCAAAACTGGCGATAAAGGGCATACCTCTCTCTATGGTGGAAAAAAAGTTTCCAAATCTTCTGCAAGAATAAAAACTTGTGGAGAAATTGATGAACTCAATTCTGCCATTGGCATTGCTATTGCTTATATTCATCATTCTGATTCATTAAAACAGCTTAAAAAAATACAATTCAATCTCTTTACATTAGGTTCAGAAATTGCTACCCCTCCTGAAAAAACATTTATGCCCAATGGTACTCCAAGACTTAAAACCATAATATCTCTTTCAGAAATAGAAAAATTAGAATATTGGATAGACGATATCTCGGAACAAATAGAGCCTCTTAAATATTTTATTCTTCCCAGCGGTGGAAAAGCATCCTCTCATTTACACTTAGCAAGAGCTATTTGCCGAAGAGCAGAAAGAAACCTTATAGAATTACACGAACAAGAAAATTTAAGACCTGAACTTTTACAGTATATGAACCGCTTATCGGATTATCTATTTATTATGGCTCGTTTTACTGCAAAAAATGAAGGACAAAAAGAAACTTTTTGGATACCTTAATATCATTTAATTTTTATTTCAAAATTTACTCTCAACTTATTTTAATAATAAAATATGAAATTATTTTACGGAGAAATCAACAAAACTAAAGTTATTATTCATGAAGATGAACAACAACACATCACCAAAGTGTTAAGAATGCAAGAAGGCGAAGAAATATTTATAACTAACGGAAAAGGTTCTTTAGCAAAGGGAACTCTCATTTATGAGGGAAAAAAAATACTATTTCACACTTTAGAAATTAAAGAAAATATTCCTGATTTTTCTCCCAAGTTACATATTGCTATAGCCCCTACGAAAAATATTGACAGAACCGAATTTTTTGTAGAAAAAGCCACCGAAATGGGAATCTCCGAGATTACTTTTCTATTGACTGATAAATCTGAAAGAAAAAACATCAATATTGACAAAATCCGAAAACAATCAATTGCAGCTTCAAAACAAAGTTTAAGATTTCATTTTCCCATCATTAATGACTTAACAAAATTTTCAGATTTTGTAAAAAACATCAATCATGAGCAAACTTTCGTTGCACATTGTGATAAAACTTTTAACAGAATCGACCTAAAACAAACACCTCTTAATTCAAGTCTAACCTTTCTCATTGGCCCAGAAGGTGATTTTAGTCCGAAAGAAATTCAAATTCTAACAGAAAAAAATATCAAAGCAGTTACATTAGGAAACCAAAGGCTTAGAACAGAAACTGCAGGAATTTTCATCTCTGCATGGAATTATTCAAATATATCATAAATATGATTTAATTTCAAATATCGTTGTAAAATTTCATCTCCGCTTCTAATGGAATTTACTGCCCATCGGATTTGAGTTCTTAAGAGTTTTTCTCCTGAAAGACAATAATTAATATCAGATTTTAACAATTTTTGCTTCAATTCATACATACAAATAGCAGCTGCTACCGATACATTGAAGCTTTCCGTAAATCCATACATAGGAATCGCTAAAGTATTATCTGAAAAATCTAAAATTCCCTCCGAAATCCCTTCTTTTTCTGTACCAAAAACTAATGCTACTGGAGACTTTATCTCATAATCAGGGAGCATCATAGCTTCTTTTTCAGGAGATATTGCTAAAATTTTATAACCTTGATTTTTTATTTTTTTCAAAGAATCTAAATGATGAGGCATTTTTTGAATTTCCACCCAAGTTTCCGCTCCCTTGGTTACACTTAAATTTGGATTAAAAATATTTTCCTTCTCCAATGAAACCACTTTATGAAAACCACAAGCCTCCGCAGAACGGACAATAGCCGCTGCATTCCTAAATTGATAAACATCTTCCAAAATAGGTAATACAAAATTTGAACTTCTAACAGAGAAATATTCTATTTTTCTCAATCGTTCTTCTGTTAAAAATTGCTTAAGATAATCAAAAAGTTGGGTTAAATCTTGAATATTCATCATATTTTCTTGCAAAAATAATTATAAAACTGATAACATAAAAATGTAGAATATTTTCAATCTAATTTGCAGAATTAAAAAACTTTCCTTACTTTTGTAAAATTATTAATTAAATACTTTTATAATTATGAATCATTATGAAACTGTTTTCATTTTAACTCCCGTTCTGTCTGATGCTCAGGTAGAGGAAGCAGTTAAAAAATTTGAAGACCTTTTGAAAGAGCACAATTGCGAAATTGTAGCAAAAGAAAATTGGGGACTTAGAAAATTAGCTTATCCTATCCAACTGAAGAAAAATGGGTTTTATACTCTTATTGAGTTCAAAGGAGAAGGAAATGTAGTTGCTGACCTAGAATTAGCATTCAAGCGTGATGAAAGAGTAATTCGTTATCTCACTACTAAGTTAGACAAATACGGTGTAGAATACGCTGTTACAAGAAGAGCAAAACAAAAAAAAGCTTAATTAACCCTTAAAAAATTATTCAAATGGCAATAGATGAAATGGCACAACAAGCCGCAGGAGGAGGAGAATCAGAAGTAAAATTCCTTACTCCACTAGATATCAATACTAAAACTGAAAAGAAATACTGCCGATTTAAAAAATACGGTATTAAGCATATA
>CAUTLL010000073.1:0-6063 GCA_963539275.1 uncultured Flavobacteriaceae bacterium | reverse complement strand
TTACGCATTCCTGCCGTATCTACTAAGACAAATTCATATCCAAACTTCTTATATAAAGTCTCAATGCTATCTCTTGTAGTTCCTGCAACATTCGTAACAATATTCCTTTCATCACCTAAAAGTGCATTTGTCAAAGTAGATTTTCCTACATTTGGTCTTCCTGCTATAGTAATTCTTGGCAAACCATCAAAAGGGTCTACATATTCCGTAGTCGGAAAATCTGCCACAATGTCGTCAAGCAAATCTCCCGTACCACTTCCTGTAGCAGAAGAAAGAGTATAATATTTTTCTATTCCTAACTGATAAAACTCCGTTGCTGGTAATTCTTCCTTTGCAGAATCCACCTTATTAACTACTACATATATCGGCTTATTAGATTTTCTTAAAAGTTGATAAATTTCATTATCAATATCCGTAAGCCCCTCCTCTACATTCACCATAAAAATAATGGATGTAGCCTCATCTACAGCTAATTGCACTTGCTTTCTTATCTCTTCTTCAAAAATATCATCACTCCCCACATCATACCCGCCCGTATCAATAACTGTAAAATCTACTCCATTCCAATCACTCTTACCATAATGACGATCTCTTGTAACCCCAGCAGTACTATCTACAATGGCTTCTCTTCTTTCTAATAAACGATTAAACAAAGTAGATTTTCCTACATTAGGTCTTCCTACTATGGCTACTATATTTGACATATTTTTTATTTTCTAATTCGCAAAGATACTATTATTATAAACAATCAAGACAATACTTGGTCTATTTTTTATTTTTCTATAAATAAAAGTAAATCCCCCTTTTTATATTTTATATTAACTTCCTGACGTTCAGCTCTATTCCTAGTCCCTATCCTTTCTAATAAAGATAAACTCTCCCCCCTTAATTCCCAATGAAGTCCACTAGTTGAAATATTTTCCACCAATGGAAAAGGCAGTAATGATATCGTTTTTCCTTTTACTTTCTGAATGGTAAAATCATTTGGAATAAAAAAATATGTGGAATAATCATCGAAAAAAACAATATCCAATTTATCTTTAAATAAATATGCTGTATGAATATTACCTAAAAAATGATCTTGCTCTCGTCCACTTGCACCATAAACATGTACCTCACCACCTCCTTTTTCTAAAATAATATTCAATGCTTTATGGAAATCTGTATAATTTTGGTCTGGAGTGTGGATAAATTTTTCCTTATAAATTTTATCACCCATTCCCAAATGAGAGTCAAAATCTCCTGAAATAAAATCCAACTTATCTAATGGAAATTTTTTATCCTTTAAATAATGAAAAGCTCCATCAGTACATGCAATCATCTGGAAACCACCTATTAAAGGCAACTCTTTCGGAGGTTCTCCATTAATGAATAAAAGTGTTTTCAACATCTTTATATTAAATCAGTCATAAATCACCTATTTCCTTCTAAAAAAAGAATCTACAAATTCCTCGCCATTAAATAATTGCAAATCCTCCATTCCTTCACCTACACCGATATATTTCACTGGAATTTGGAATTGATCAGAAATCCCAATCACAACTCCCCCTTTTGCTGTCCCATCGAGCTTGGTTACTGCTAAAGCATTGACTTCCGTTGCTGCCGTAAATTGTTTTGCTTGCTCAAAGGCATTTTGCCCCGTAGAGCCATCTAATACCAATAAAACCTCATGTGGAGCATCATAAATTACTTTTTGCATAACTCTCTTAATTTTAGAAAGTTCATTCATCAAATTGATTTTATTATGAAGCCTTCCTGCTGTATCTATAATTACGACATCAGCCCCTTGAGCTACTGCCGACTGCAATGTATCAAATGCCACAGAAGCAGGATCACTTCCCATTCCTTGTTTTACTATGGGAACTCCCACTCTTTCACTCCAAATTACCAACTGATCTACCGCTGCCGCACGAAATGTATCTGCCGCCCCTAATACTACTTTTTTTCCTTGAGATTTGAACTGATGAGCCAACTTCCCTATTGTAGTGGTCTTACCTACACCATTCACTCCCACCACCATAATGACATAAGGCCTTTTTGTCTTATCAATATTTCCTGTTCTAAAATGTGGATTTTCTAATAATAATGCGGAAATTTCTTCTCTTAAAATACTATCCAATTCTGCCGTATTCACATATTTATCACGAGAAACCCTATCCTCTATCCTTTTGATAATCTTTATAGTAGTTTCTACTCCCACATCTGAAGCTATAAGAATCTCTTCCAAATCATCTAAAACCTCATCATCTACCTTTGATTTTCCAATAACCGCTTTGGTTATCTTATCAAAAAATCCCTGTCTCGATTTTTCTAAACCTTTATCCAAGGTTTCTTTTTCTTCTTTCTTAAAAATATTTTTAAACCAGTTCATTTACAATAATTTTTCAAATATAAAAAATATTTAAGATAATATAAAAATAAGAGGATAAATAATATATCCTCTTACCTTTCTATTTCTGCCAAATTCAACCCTTCTCAGAGTATTTTCGGGAGTGTATTATTGTAATCACTTGATTACTAATGCGATTTGTGACCGCAGAAGGACTCGAACCCTCACTGACGGAGCCGAAATCCGTAGTTCTATCCATTAAACTATGCAGCCATTTTTATAAAATACAAAGTTACAATATTTTACATCTCATCAAAATATTTAATCTTGTTTTTATTCATAATCACTATAACATTTTCAAATTATTCACTTCCATATCAGTAAGTATTCTCCAATGCCCCCTTTTGATATTCTTTTTCGTAAGCCCCGCAAAAATCACCCTATCCAATGCCTCTACCTCATATCCCATCTTCTTAAAAATCCTTCTTACAACTCTATTCCAACCAATGTGGATTTCTACCCCCACTTCATTTTTAGGTTTACCTTCTATAAATGATATACTATCAACCTCCGCTATTCCCTCTTCTAATCTTACGCCTTCTGCTATTTTATGCAAATCTTCCACACTTAATTTTCTATCCAAAACCACGTGATAAATTTTCTTTACACCAAAAGATGGATGAGTAAGTTTCTTCGTTAAATAACCATCATTTGTTAAAAGAATCAATCCAGTCGTTTGTCTATCCAACCTTCCGACTGGAAACAAACGATATGGAGAAGCATTGGCCACTAAATCCATAACCGTTTTCCTTGCTTTTTCATCTTTAGTTGTAGATATATAGCCCTTGGGCTTGTTTAATAATACATAAACCGGTTTTTCTGGAGTTATCCCTTGCCCATCGAATACTACACGATCCGTCTTACTTACTTGGTATCCCATCTCAGTTATAACTTTCCCATTTACCTCTACCAAGCCCTGAATAATTAATTCATCAGCCTCTCTTCTACTACAAATCCCCGAATTAGCAATATACTTATTCAGTCTTATCGTATCCTTTTCTACTTGCTTATTTATTTTTTCTAATTTTCTTCTCAAAATAAAGCTTTTCGCCTTATCCTCTTGCTCCTCTGGTTTTTTATAAAATTTCTTATTTGACAAAAAAGATTTTTCACCTTTCTCATTTTTTCCACGAACAAAACTATTTTCTCTTCTTCCTACATTTCTACCATTTTTCCCCTTACCTGAGAAACTTTTTCTATCTCTATTCATTATTCTTAATAATTTTTACAAAGTTAATAAATTTGAATTACAATCCATTCAATCTTAATTTCTTTTTACTATAAAAACAAAAAAAACTCCGAGTTAATCCCGAAGTCTTTTTACTAATAATTTATGAAGAAAACTTTAATTTCAAAACTTATTTTAACATTTATTAAAAACATCTGATTTTTCAATAAAAAAACTTCAGAATTTATTCCGAAGTTTTTATGATAACATAATATTACAATCAAAAACAAATTAAACAAATACTATAATTATCACAAAAACATACTAGTTTTTTTAACCAAATATCCGTATCTACCATAAAAATAGTAAATTTCTCGGAATTGATATATTTGTGATAATTTAGCATTTTGTTTAATTATTATCTATAAAAAATGAAAAAAGTCCAACAACTATTATCTTATGAGCCTACAAAGGTATAAATTTTTATTTAACTTACAAAATTTTTTGATTATTTTTTATTTCTGAAAAATAAAATTGCCTTAAAATACAACATTTAAGGCAATTAAATAACATTAATTAGTATCTTTATCCTTGACTTTTACTCTCTTCTTCTATTTTATGAGCAGCTGTCATCGCAGTTACTAAATCATTCAACATTGTACTTGCTGCCATCGGACTATTAGGTAAAAGTATTAAATTAGAACGATTATTCGCACCTATAGAATGTAATGTATCATAATGCTGAGTAACAACAATCAATGCTGATGCTTCTTGTGCATTAATATTCACACTATTAAGCATTTTCACAGATTCCTCTAACCCTTTCGCAATTTCCCTTCTCTGATCTGCAATTCCTTGTCCCTGTAATTTTTTTGATTCAGCTTCTGCTTTTGCTACAGCAACAATTCTAATTCTCTGAGCCTCTGATTCATATTCTGCTGCTGTTTTTTCTCGCTCAGCAGCATTTATTCTATTCATTGCTTGTTTTACTTGTTCATCAGGGTCAATATCCGTTACCAAAGCTTTAATGATATCATAACCATAACTCTGCATTGCTTCTTGAATTTCTGATTTTACTGCATTGGCAATATCATCTTTTTTTACAAAAACATCATCTAATTTCAATTTTGGCACTTCTGCCCTTACTACATCAAAAACATAAGATGTTATTTGGCTATGAGGATCTTCCAATCTATAATAAGCATCTGCAACTTGATTTCTAATCACTTGATACTGAACAGAAACTCTCATCGTAATAAATACATTATCCAAAGTTTTAGTATCTACCACAACGTCTAATTGCTGAATTTTAAGATTCAATCTCTTTGCAATATTATCTATAATAGGAATTTTGATATGAAGCCCCGCATGACGCACGGAATGAAATTTTCCTAAACGCTCTATCACCGCAGCTGTCTCTTGTTTCACTGTGAAAAAACCTGCCAAAAGTATGCATACCCCTATAAAAATAAAAGTAACCATAACAATAGTTCCAAACATAATTTATCCTTTTTTTTATACTTTGTCTTATAAGTATCTTATTTTTAATATTTGTTACAACTTTTATTTTATATTTACTATATAACAATGAAAATCAACAATATAATTTTATATTTTCTGTTCAAATGGAATCACAGGGTTTAGAATCTCCATAATAATATTTTTAATAGAATTCATACAAACCTCCAAATTTTCTCGATCCAAACTATCTTCAGAAAAGATTTTCAACGACTGCACCCCAGAGTTCACTTCTGAAAAACTCCAAATTCCGCACTGCAAATTCTTATCCACATATTTACCAGAAGATAACATAGAATATGCATAAATAGACAATTGCAATGCTTGTTTATAATCACTATTATACAAAAATTGTTCTAAAATATCAGATTTTGGATTCACATTTAAGTTTTTTGTATTTGCGGTTTTATAATCTATGATTCTCAATTTTCCATTTAATCTATCCACTCGGTCAATAAACCCATAGAAACATACTTGCTCTTCTTCAGATATAAAAAAGTTCGACTCAATTTTTTGCTCTAAATCTATGATTTCTAAATCATTTCCTTCTTCTAATAATTTTTTATCATAATCTAAGACACTAGATTTATGAATATAGTTCATCCCTCGCTCATAAAGTCCTAGCTGATGTTTTAGCTCTTTCATCGCATATAGCATTGCTTCATCTATGTGAGATTTCATATTTTCTAAATCACTAATTTTCAAAATGTTACCTTTTACTTTTTGATAAAGAAAATCCAATGCATAATGCACTAAATTACCATAATTTCTCTGAGAAATTTCTTCTTCTATTCCGTCTACATCTCTCACTTTCAAAATATTATTAAGATAAAAATCTATCGGATTAAAGATATAAGTTGTCAAATGAGAAGGCGAAACTCTCTTTTTCCATTCTTCTAATTTTTCTAATACTTTTTCTGATTTTTCAATCTTAATCGGAGTCTGGAAAATCGGCTCTGACTTATTATCAATCACAATATGCTCCAAA
>CAUTLL010000072.1:0-6102 GCA_963539275.1 uncultured Flavobacteriaceae bacterium | reverse complement strand
ACTTCTAAAACAGCTCTCTTGAATTCGGGAAGTTCATCCAAAAAGAGGACACCATTGTGAGCAAGGGAGATTTCCCCAGGTTGAGGATAAGCACCGCCACCCACTAATGCGATATCAGAAATAGTGTGATGGGGCGAACGGAATGGGCGAACGGTCATTAGAGAAGTGTGACTGCCCATCTTTCCTGCGACAGAGTGAATCTTAGTGGTCTCCAAAGCTTCCTTCATAGTGAGAGGGGGTAAAATGCTCGGAACTCTCTTGGCAAGCATCGTTTTTCCGCTCCCAGGAGGGCCTACTAAAATAATATTATGTCCACCAGCAGCAGCTACTTCCATGGCTCTTTTTGCGGTCTCTTGTCCTTTGACTTCTGAAAAATCAAAAGGGAATTCATTAATTTTATTTTGAAACTCCTTGCGAGTGTCTATTTCTGTTTTTTCTAAATCCTTTTCGCCGTTAAAGAAATCTATCACATCCTTGATATTTTCCACTCCATGAACATCAAGGTTATTGACAATTGCAGCTTCTTGGGTATTTTGTTTTGGAAGGATAATGCCTTTGAATCCCTCTTCTCTGGCTTTGATAGCAATCGGTAAAACACCTTTTATTGGTTGTAACCCACCATCAAGGGAGAGTTCTCCCATGATGATATATTGGTCTAAATTATCAGCAATAATCTTTTCTGAAGCAGCTAAAATACCAATCGCAAGGCTTAAATCATAAGCAGAACCTTCTTTGCGAAGATCAGCAGGTGCCATATTGATGGTGATTTTCTTACCAGGGAGTTTGTAGCCTACATTTTTCAAGGCCGCCGAAATACGGTGGCTACTTTCTTTGATGGCATTGTCAGGAAGCCCTACGAGATGATAACCGACTCCTTGATCTACATTCACTTCTATCGTGATGGTCTGGGCAGAAACTCCGTGAATAGCACTTCCAAAAACTTTAACAAGCATAATTCTAAAATTTGAAAAAACTAGTGATGTTTAATTCTTTAGTAAAATTTCCATGCATTCTTCCAAGCTATTTTCCCAATATTTTGGTTCTATATTATAGCTGTTTTCTATCTTGTCAAGGCACATGGTGCTTCGCATTGGGCGTTTTGCTGGGGTAGGATATTGCTCGGTGGAGATGGGATTGATTTTGATTTTACTTTTGGATAATTCTGCGATTTTCTTTGCAAAATCAAACCAAGTAGTTTCAGGGTAGTTAGAAAAATGGAAAACTCCATATTCTTTTTCTTCCGTTGAGATGATTTTCATAATCACTTCAGCAAGGTCATTCGCATTTGTGGGTTGTCCAAATTGGTCGGCAACTATATTAAGCTCATCTTTGATACCAAATAAATTGAGCATTGTTTTTACAAAATTTTTCCCAAATTCTGAATAAAGCCAAGAAGTTCTGATGATGATGGTTTTCGGATTATTTTCCAAGGCAAGGTTTTCACCTTCTAATTTAGATGCACCATATACGCTTAAAGGATTGGTAAAATCATCTTCGGAATAAGGAATATTCGTATTTCCATCAAAAACATAATCCGTAGAAATATTAATTAAATCTATTCCTTTTTCTGTACAAGCTTCAGCAAGGTATTTTACCCCTTCTGCATTGATGGCAAAAGCTTTTTCTTTCTCTTTTTCTGCTAAATCTACGGCTGTATAGGCTGAGGCATTAATGCAATAATGAGGCTCATACTCTGAAAAATATTCATTAATCTGTTTTTGATTAGTAATATCCAAAGTATCACAATCTGTGAAATGAAATTCGTAATCCAATGCGTATTCAGAGGAGAGTTTATTGAGGCAGTTTCCTAATTGTCCATTTCCTCCAATGATTAAAATTTTTTTCATTTCTTATTTATTTTGAAGTCTTAGAAAATTAACTCTTGACTGAAAATCAGATTGTTCAATATTCATTAAAAATTTTTGATTTATTGTGATAATTTCATCGCTTGTAGGTTCTGATTTTCTTGTTCGTAGATTAAAATGAATGAAAGTAGTCCATAGAACAGCATATATTTTATCGTTTTTTTCATCTTTCATTAAGATTTCTACTTTTGAAATTTTATCATCAAGTTCTATCAATTTGCTGGAAATGGTAACTTGTTTATTAAATTTCACCTCTTTTAGATAAGCAATTTCATTTTGAATAATTACCCACGCACAACCTGTTTTATGGGCATATTCTTCATGTGTAAAATCATAATACTCCGCCATATGATCTTCTCTAGCATTGAGCATATAATCTATGTATTTGGAATTATTGAGATGTCCCATGGGATCACAATCAATAAATCTAATTTTAACTTTTGAAAAATGTTCCATTTATATATGAAATTTTGATGTCCAAAGTTATAAAAAAACCACTCAAAAACGAGTGGTTTTCACGAAATTATTTTTAATAGTATTAAAGACTTAATTCTTTTCTCACAGCAGTAGTCGCATCTGTCCCTCCTTTGTAAATTAACCCAACGGTATTTGAATCAAAGATGAAATCCCATCCGTTAGCTTTTGCTACTTTTTCTACTGCATCATTGATTTTCTTTTCAATGGGAGCGTAAGCATCACCTTGTCTTTTTGATAAATCTTGCTGAGCTAATTGGAATAACTGTTGAAGATTTTGTTGTTTTTTCTGTAAATCTTGCTCTTTTGCACTTCTTTGTGCTTCGGTCATTTTAGAAGCTCCCTTTTGGTAAGCTTCTATTTCTTTTTGTAGAGCTTGTCCTTGTTTTTCTATTTCAGCTTCTTTAGTTTTACTGAAAGCTTCTAATTGTTCATCAGCTTTTTTCTTCTCAGGCATATCATTAAGAATACTAGCGACATCAAGAGTTGCTATTTTTTGAGCTTTCATTGTCCCAAAAGACATTAAAACCATTGCTAATGCAAATAATAATCCTGTTTTTTTCATAATCAAATATAACTATATTAATAAATTTATTTTCTTTTTATTGAGTTTCCTTTTTTTATCGTGCTATTTTCCTTTTCTTCCTTTTTATTAAGTAACAAATTTAATACTTTATCTGTATAATCATATTTTTTATCAAGAAAAAGTACACTGCCACTACTATTCTTATCAAGAATTATGCCTAAATTATTTTTTTCGGCTATGCTTTTGATAGCTGTCCAAATTTTATCTTGAAAAGGGCGAACCATATTAGCTCTTATGCTGTTCATTTCTCCTTGTGCTGCAAATTTTTCTTTTAGATGTTTTTGCATTTTTTCATGAAGGGAGTCTACTTCCTTCTCTCGAGATTTTAGCTGGTCTCCTACCAAGAGAATTCTTTCATTTTCTAATAACTCTTTTTTCTTTTCATACTCCATTTGGAGTTTTTCCAGTTCTGTCTGCCATGATTGAATTTGTTGATTAAATCTAGCATCAGCCTCTTGGTATTCTGGGAGACTTTTTAGGAGATGATCTGTATCAATCACACCAATTTTCTGCGCCGAAGATACACTAAATCCCCAGAATAACAAAATAAATGATATAAATAATGTAAACAGTTTCATTTTTAATAAGAAAATTATAGTGATTGGTTCATCAAAAAGTGAGTTTGCCATCCTGATGGAGAGTTTGTTGTTCCATTAGGATATTTATCAATACCATAAGCAAAATCAAATCCAATAAGGCCAAAAGCACTCATATTGATTCTAATCCCTACACCTACAGATCTTTTTAATTTGAAAGGATTATAATTACTAAATCCATTCCAAGCATTCCCTGCTTCTGCAAAAGTTAGAGCATATATTTTCGCAGTTTGATTCATAGAGATAGGATATCTGAGTTCCATAGTAAATCTATTATACAATGTAGCACCACCTGTAGGGGTAATATCAGTAGCACCACCTCCTGTTGTAGATGCATCTTCATATCCTCTTAAAGGAATTAGCTCCCTACCATCATATCTGCCGTTATAAAGCCCTGTTCCTCCCATATAGTAACGCTCAAAAGGAGGGGCTCCCAGTTCTTTGTTATATCCACTAAGGAATCCCATTTCAGCGGCACTTCGGAGAACTAATTTTCCTATAAGTTCATTATAGGCATCGGCTTTGAATTTAATCTTATAATATTCCATCCACCTAAACTTTTCAGAGGTAGCCATGGTAGAATAGTCTTTTTTGTTAAAGGCTGAATATGGTGGCGTGAACTTTGCGGAAAGCTCTATATTAGAACCTGTTGTAGGAAATATAGGATCATAACCTGCAGAATTTCGGCTTAAACTTACATTAACCGCAAAATTATTGGCGTTGCCATTATAAATAAGCTCATTTCCATAGTAAAATCCATAGTTACTAAAATCATATCTTTGGTAAGAAATCCCTGTGTATAATGTAAAATAGTTATCTGGCCAGTTGAGTAATCTATTTAGCCCTGCAGAAACTGATGAAATATTCAATTTCATCGCTTGTCCCTGAGCATCAGAATATTTCACATCGGATCTGCTTAAACTTAAAGATAAGGAAGTTTGTCTTTTTCCAAAAATCCAAGGTTCAATAAATGACAAGCTATAACTTTTGAAGTATTGTCCTGCTTGTGCTTGTAGGGATAGAGTTTGTCCATCTCCTTGTGGAATTAATTTCTTGAACTTTAAAAATTTTCTTAAAGAGAAATTATTAAAAGTTAAACCGAGAGTTCCGATGAAAGTGTTGCCCCCATATCCTGCTTGTAGCTGAATTTGAGAAGAACCTTTTTCTTCTAAAGTCCAATGAATATCCACTGTGTTATCTTCTGGATTAGGTTGAATGTTTTGTCCAATTTTTTGAGGGTCAAAGAATTGCATTCCCGCTAAATCAAAATAGGTTCTTTTAATATCGCTTTTGGAGAATAGTTTTCCGGGTCTAGTTCTTAATGCACGAAGAATTACATGATCATGAGTAGTAGTATTTCCTGACCATGTTACCTTGTTCCAAGTAGCTCTTTCTCCTTCTGTTATCCTGATTTCAAGATTAATTGTGTCTCCTATTATGGATTTTTCTATAGGAGTGATATTAGAAAAGAGATATCCATTATTCATATACAATGACCTCAAATCAGAATCATCTTCTTTACCACCATCTTCTCCTACCTTTTTATTAAATCCTACAGCGTCATAAATATCACCAGTTTTATAGCCTAGAAGTCTTTGGAGGGTTTCCGTCGAGTATACAGTGTTTCCATGGAATTCAATATTTCCGATATAATATTTTTTCCCTTCTTCTAATTTTATTCCGATGTCAAATCCCTTTTCGTTTCGGCTGATAGTATCGAAGACTATTTTCGCATCTCTATATCCTAAAGATTGATAGTAATTGACAAGGTTGTGCTTATCTTCTTCATATTTTTCTTTAATTAATTTGGAGGCTTTTAGACTGAATAATTTCTTTTGTTTAGTATTTTTTAATCCTTTTTTTCTTAATTTTTTAGAAGAAATAGTTTCATTACCTTCAAAATGAATACTTACAATCTTTACTTTTTTTCCTTTTTCAACTTCTATTGTCCAATCTACCAAATCAGGGTTTTTTGCATTGTTTTTCTCTTGAATATTGATTTTAGTATCAGCAAATCCTTTCTGGATATAAGTTTGAGGAATTTTAGTTTTGAGAGTCGAAATAAGATTTTCTGTAATTTTAGTTCCTGGCTCTAGTTTGTTATCTTTCAATAATTTCTCATTTTGAGACTTTCTAATGCCTTTTCCTATAAACTTTATTTCTCCTAACTCTTTTAATTCTTGCAATGCGAAGTTTAGAATGATTTGCTCTCCTTCTAAGTTTTCCACATAGACTTCTACCTTAGAGAATGCGTTGGTATCCCAAAGTTTTTTTATTGCATTGCTGATTCTATGTCCCGGAATTTCTAAATTTTCTCCTCGTTGTAAGCCTGTAAATCTTAATATTTGTTCAGGAGAGTATTTTTTTATACCATCTACAACAATTCCTTTCAGTGTGTAATTCCCATTTTGTATTTCGGTAACTTCTGTAGCCGACTGGGTAGGGTTAATTTCCTGTGCTCTAACCTCTAAGGTTGTCATTAAAAGAATGATAGGTAATATTCTAAAATTCATTATATATTTAATTTCTAAATTTGCTATTGATTGTTTAGTTATAATTGTTCGCTAATTTTTCCAAATCT
>CAUTLL010000071.1:0-6279 GCA_963539275.1 uncultured Flavobacteriaceae bacterium | reverse complement strand
ATTTCTGTTTCTATAATATTTTTGGCCTTATCTGTCTGATTTGCTGCTACTACTAGATTCACACGACCCGCAGATGCCACTTGATTAAGTAATAATGGAAATATTTTATTTCTCTGAAGTTCAGTCAAAATTTTATTAAAATTATCTGTCACCAAACCTATTACAGAAAGCTGATCTATGCTATAGATTTGACTTACAATACCTTCTTTTATTTCCTTTTCAAACTCCTTTTTAAGACACTCTACCGCATTTTCAGCTTGAGTTTCATCAACCAAAACAGATGTTCCATTCTCAATCGCTTGTTGAGAAATCACTCCTACGCTAATTCCCGCACTCTGTAATGCACTAAAAATCCTAGAATCAATCCCTATTTGACCTAAGAAATCTTTACCCTCAAAATTTACAATCGCCTTATTCGGATAAATGTTAATTGAATTTTCTACCATAATAATTTCCCTTGTTTCCTAAAAAGGAGAGTGCCAAGGATAACACCTTTTTTATTATAATTACTTTACTATAAATCTAATTTCACTAAATAATTTTCTTTATCATGCTCTCTAATTGCTCGTATTCCATTAAAAAAGCATCATGCCCATGAATGGATTTTATCTCGTGATAAAAAACATTTTCTTTCTTTTGTTTCAAATTTTGGTAACAATTTTTAATCTCAAATGCTGGAAAAAATAAATCTGAATCCACTGAAATCAAATGTATCTCTGCCAAGATTTTCTCAAACTGCGTCTCATCTGCTCCAATATTCATCAAAAGATGATTCATCAACCTATAAGCCCTAATATCAAAACGATTATACAAAGCCCTCCCGTGATACTTAAGCCAATCTTCTGACTTTCGTATGTTTTTCTCTTTATCTATTTCATTTTTAAAGCGAAGATTAAGAGAATCTGGCGTCCTATAGCATAACATCGCATGAATTCTTGCCTTTTGCAATGGCTCATCTTCACTTTCTAATAAAAATTTCTGAACCAAACATTGAGAATAAAGCCAATCTGTTGTTTTGAAATCCGTAGCCACAGGTACAAAAATCTCTGCTAAATCAGGACATTGCACTAACATTTCCCAAGCTATAGTTCCACCAATAGACCCTCCAATTAGCATTTTTAATCTATTTATTTTCAAAGATTCTAATCCTAAAATAAATATTTTTGCAATATCATAAATTGTAAAATCTTGATAATTTTCTATAAAAAAACCATCAAAACCATTTCCTGGAATATTAAAAGAAATTACTGAAAACTTTTGTGTATCAATTACTTTACCATCACCTATTAAGGTCTTCCACCAGCCTTTATCACCTGAAACTTCAGAGTTTCCTGATAAAGCATGATTAACCATGACAATAGGAGCCGTGTGTAGCGGACAACCAAAAACTTGAAAACTTAAAGGTATATCAAACACCTTTTCCGATAAAGTCGTGAAACTCTTAATATGAATATTTTGTAGCTTATTTTCCAATTCTATTTTTATTTTAATATTGAAAATGCTACAAAAAAGTAGAAGAAAAATAAAATCTTGTTATCTTTTCTTTTATATATAAGATAGAATTTAGCACCTTCTTGATATACAAGGGTTGCTAAGGCTTCATAGAGTCTAATCTCTCCACCTTTCTTGATAACATTTTCAAATATGAATGAACTTTACTTTGTGATTGCAAATATAGCTTTTTTGAAAAAAAAATCAAATTTTTTATTATTTTTTTTACTTTCGCTGAATTATTAAAGCATGAATTTCATGACAAATACCTTAAATTTGTTTTTACCAAAAGGAGCTGATGATTTTATCCATCAGTGGTTGGCTGGACATCTATGCCATATTAAAACCACAAAAGATAGAAAAAGTAAATTGGGAGATTATCGTTTATTGCCCAACAAATCGCATATAATCACCATCAACGGAAATTTAGAACCCTTTCTCTTTTTCTTCGTTTTAACTCATGAAATTGCCCATCTTTTGGCCTTTAAAGAAAAAACAAATATTTCTCCACATGGGAAAGAGTGGAAAAAAAAGTTCCAAAAATTATTATTAGAAAGCCTTGAAATTTATCCTTCAGATTTACGAGATTTAATTGTAATTTTTGCTAAGAATCCTAAAGCTAATTTCATGTCGAGCCCTGAATTAGTAAAATACTTTAACAAAGGAAATCCTGATAATCAAATTTATATAGAAGACCTTATTCTTGGAGACCAATTTATTTACCAATCTTATTCTTATCAAGTAGAAGAAACGAAAAAAAAACGATACCTTTGCAAAAATATGCACAATGGAAGAAGATATTGGTTTAAATCTTGTGCAAGAGTAGAAAAATTAGAAACAAATGACACATAATAACTATTGTATCATTATGGCAGGGGGCATTGGTAGTCGCTTTTGGCCTATGAGTACTGCAGAATTCCCAAAACAATTTCATGATATTTTGGGAACTGGGAAAACGATGATTCAACAAACTTTTGAGCGTATCAGACAGGTTATTCCCACAGAAAATATATTTGTCATCACTAATGCTGAATATTTAGAACTTACTCATCAGCAACTTCCTGAATTACCTAAAAATAATGTCGTAGGAGAGCCATCTATGAGAAATACCGCTGCATGTAATATTTATATGGCAAATAAAATAGCCCAAATCAATCCTGAAGCTAATATCATTGTATTACCTGCCGATCATCTTATTTTAAAGGAGCAAACTTTTTGTAAAAAGGTTAAATTTGCCTTTAATACCGTTAGCCAAAATGATTATTTAGTCACCCTCGGTATTCAGCCCACTCGTCCTGATACAGGATATGGATACATTCAATTTTCAAATGAAGATACTGAAGAAATACACAAAGTAAAAACCTTCACTGAAAAACCTAATTTAGAAACTGCTAAAAAATTTTTAAATGATGGAGGATATCTTTGGAACGCAGGAATATTTATTTGGAATGTAAAATCTATTGCTAATTCTTTTGAAAAATATCTTCCTAAAATGGCAAAAGAATTTCAGTCTGAATCTTATAACACCGAAAGTGAAAAAGAATTTATAGAAAAAACCTACCCTAATGTAGAAAAAATCTCTATTGACAATGGTATTTTAGAGAGAGCTGATAATGTATTTGTTATTCCAGCTGATTTGGGTTGGTCGGATTTAGGCACTTGGACTTCCGTTTTTGAAAATGCTGAAAAGGACGAAAATCAAAATGCAAAATCTTTTAATAGTATTACTTATAATACAGAGGGTAGTATTATTAGGATTAAAAATAGGGAAAAAACGGCTGTTATTGATGGGTTAAAAGACTATATTGTCATAGATACAGAAAAAGCTCTGCTTATCTGCCCGAGAAATAACGACCAATTAATTAAACAATATGTAGCTGATTTAGAGAGTATAAAATAAAATATGTTCCGTTTATTATCCAAAGAAGTCAAACTTTTTTCTATTCCTATTTATATAGGATTAGTCATTTTTATTATACTAACAACCAATAATTTTTCATTTGGTTTTATAAATATTATTTCTAATCTTTTTGCCCTTGCAGGAATTTATTTAGGATATATTTTATTTAATAAACTCGCTCTTAATCGCCACTCACATCTGCCTTTATTTCTATATAGTATTTTTATTTTATCTTTTTATCCTAAAAATTTGGATATTGGCATTTCTATCGCGGTTTTTATCAATTCTATTCTGCTATTTTTCTTAACCGATGATAGCCCAAAATTAAGGGAAAATTCCTATTTTTTAATTGGAAACTTATTAGCTTTAAATTTTATTTTTTTACCAAGTACTTGGACCTTATCTTTATTCGTGCTAATACATATCATTGCTACATCAGATAAAATTTTAAGCAATATTACCAAAATGCTTTGGGGTATTATCATGATTTTTTTAGGATATTTTTGCTTTATGTATAGTATTGGTTTTAAATATTTTAACCCTAATTATTTCCCTCTAATTTCTTCCAAGATTCAAACTGATTTTTCAAAATTATATTTCCTAATTCCAATCGTTATTTTTTGTATTTTAGGCATTTTAGATCATTTTATCAATTTCAATAAAAAAAGCCCACAAAATAAATTCAAATATTCTTTTATTTTGGCTTTTTTATTGACACAATGTCTAACTTTAACATTCTATATGGGAGAAAATTATGAATATTTATTATTAGTCACATTTCCTGTTTGTGTGATTGTCAGTAGATTTTTAAGATTCTTAAATAAATCTTGGCTTCAAGAAATAGGATTATGGCTTATCATAATTTCTTGCTTATTTTCATTTAAATTGAATACTTTTTTTCCTCTTTAATTAAAATTTATGATTCAAATAGACGATAAACTCATCTCAGAAGATATATTCTCAGAAGAATTTGTTTGCAACCTTGCTAAATGCAAAGGAATATGCTGTGTAGAAGGTGATGCAGGTGCTCCTTTGGACACTGATGAAATTGAAATTTTAGAACAAATTTACCCAAAAATAAAACCCTACCTTCTTCCCGAAGGCATAAAAGCAATTGAAGAGCAAGGCACTCATACAGTAGATTTTGATGGAGATTTGGTAACGCCTTTGGTCAATAATGCAGAGTGTGCCTATGTTATTTTTGATGAAAAAGGCTATACCAAATGTGGCATAGAAAAAGCCTATGAAGAGGGAGTTATTGATTGGCAAAAACCTATCTCTTGCCATTTATACCCTATCAGAATTACTAAATATTCAGATTTTTCAGCTATCAATTATCATGAATGGGATGTCTGTTCTGATGCTTGTACATTGGGAAAAGAATTGGGTGTAAAAGTTTACAAATTTCTAAAAACTCCGCTTATTAGAAAATATGGAGAAGAATTTTATAACACCCTATCCGAAGCCGCAGAAGAGTGGGAAAAAGAATTTGGAAATAAGAAAAAAAGATAATTTTTGTAATAAATTATCGTTATTTTAAACAGTCAAGTAATTTAAATAGTTTTTCATTGATATTTTCACCATGATAGTTATTAATAATCACAGAAAATACATATTTTTCACCATCTTTTGAGGTATGGTATCCCACATATCCTTTAGCATCTTTTATCGTTCCGCTCTTCATTTTCATTTGATTATAAATAGGTAAACTTTCTTCAAATATTGGAAACCATTTTTGTTGTTTCGCCCAAAGAAGAGCCTGAACTTCTGCCTTTGCAGAAGCATAATTTTGAGGAGAAAGCCCACTACCATCAGAGAAATTTATCATCGCAGGATGTATATTTTTTTCTTGCCAAAAATCCTTCAAAATCTTCATTCCTGAACTAAAAGACGCTTCATTATTTTTTTCCTTTCCAATGGTTTTTATTAAAGATTCTCCATAAAAATTAACACTTTTTTTCAAAAACCAATGGACTATCTGCTCCAATTTTGGCGATTGATAACTCCAAATTTCCTTGCCTTTATAAACTTTTTTATGCCCCTGTTGAACCAATTCCTGAGAGCCCGTAATGACTTCTCCCTTAAAATCAATCCCATTCTCTTTAAGCCAATTTTTTATTTCAAATCCTAATTGCAATGGTGGATTAGGCAAAGCTCCTGAAACTTTTGTTACTTTTTTCATTGGTAAAAAACCATTTATGTAAGCCATCTTAGACATCGGAGCTGTATATATAACACTTCTATCCCTATTGCCTTGATACGAAATAACCTCGTTTACCCACTCTATGTTTTCTACTGGATAAGAATAACCTGTTATTTCCGTTTTTTCTCCTTCAAGTTTTCCTCCTTTTATATTTATCTCAAATTGATTTTCTCTCCAATTTACTCCCCAAATACCTGTTCCATAATAATTTCCTATATCATTCCAAGCCCAGCCTCCAGGAATTGTTTGAAAATCAAAATAAGTATCATCTATTATCAAATTTCCTCGTATTTTATCAATACCATAAGTTTTCAATGCCATTAAAATACTTACTTTAATTTTTTCTGGCTTAGTTTCTTCATATCTCCAACTTCCAAAAGTAGGGTCCCCATTAGAAAAAAGCACCAAATCCCCCTCATTAGTATAAAGCATCTTCGTTGTATATTGATAATCTCCCCCCAATAAATCCAATGCTGTTATTGCCGTAAATATCTTTTGCGTACTCGCTGTAGAAAGCCCCTTATTTCCTTGAAAATCATATACTTCTTGTCCATTTTCTTTGACAACATAAAAAGTCATATTTGCTGATAACATCTCTGGAGAATTGAGTAATTCCTTTGTTGCTATTTCCAATTTTTCAGCTATTTTTTGAGCTAAATCAATCCCACTTCCAAGTGTTACAATA
>CAUTLL010000070.1:0-6290 GCA_963539275.1 uncultured Flavobacteriaceae bacterium | reverse complement strand
TTATAAAGAATTATGTATTATTTCTTTAACTAAACCAGATTTAGAAAATCCTAAAATAGGCGTATCTGTATCTAAAAAATTTTTCAAAAGAGCAGTGGATAGAAACCGAATCAAAAGACTTTTAAGAGAAACTTATAGACTTAATAAATCTCTTTTTATTAATACCTTTGGAAAAAATTCTATCAATATGATATTTTATCGCTCTCCAAAATTACCTGAACATTACGCTCAAATTCAATATCTATTTTTGAAACTTTGTGAAAAATTACAAAAAGATTCTTAGCAAAATTAATTTCATCTATAGAATCCCATTTTATCAATATATTCAAAAACTTCTGGTGGTAGCATTGGCCGAATATTCTTATTTTCTTTTATCATTTTACGAATTTCTGTTGCAGAAAGTTCTATCATAGGAGCTTTAACTTGCTTGATATTCTTGTGCGTCATCACCTCTCCCCCTATTTTGCTAATCCGAGGATAAACGAACATAGAATAATTTTCAACCAAAATATCATGATTTTTCCACTTTGGAAGGCTGTGTAAATTATCCTCTCCCATAATAAGACTAAAAGTATATTTAGGATATTTTTCTTGCAGATAGATCAGTGTATCAATGGTATAAGAAGGCCTTGGCATAGAAAATTCCACATCACTCACCCTCATTTTAGAATAATTTTTTATTGCCAAATCTACCATATCATAACGGTCATGGTCATGAAGCAATGATTTCTAAATCCGTATTTTCAATAATATAATTAGCAATGATTAAATGCCCAATATGAATCGGGTTAAACGACCCAAAAAACAATCCTATTTGCATAAATTATTTATCAAATTTTACCCCCTTAATATTAAGATAATAAGTAATATTTCCTCTCCAATGATTTTCTTCTATAGAAAAAACCATATCAAAAGACTTGGTTTTAAAGTCTTGATAATATTTTCCTAATCTAAATCCAACACACTCTATCATTCCATCACCTCCCACTATATAAAATTTAATATGAGACTTATCCTTCCCTATTTGCACCACATTATTAGAAACATTCACTGCTTCTATTACCAAAACGGGCTTCATATTTTCCGGACCAAAGGGTGCTAATTTACGATGAAAATTAAAAAAAGAAGTATTTAAGTCTGAATTCTTAATCCTTGTATCAATCTCTATACTTGGATATTTTTGATATTCTTGAATATTTTCCGAAACTATCTTTTCAAAACGAGTCTTAAATGTACGAAAACTTTCCTTCCTCATGGTCAGCCCTGCTGCTGCCCGATGCCCTCCAAATTTCAATAACAAATCGGAACATTGTTCTATTGCCCGATGAATATCAAAATCAGAAACTGACCTTGCTGAAGCTACCATTTCTCCATCTGGTCCATCAGTGAAAATCAATGTTGGCTTATAATACGCATCAACCAAACGAGACGCCACGATACCTATCACTCCTTTACTCCATTCAGGAGAATAAGCAATAAGAGCTGAATTTTGTAACTGCTGATCCACTTGTTCCATCGCTGACTGTGTCATTTGATTATCCATTTCTTTCCTCTGACTATTAAGCTCCAAAATTTGGTTAACTATCTTTTCAGCATTTTTTTTATCATCAGAAATCATCAATTCCACCGCTACATTTCCATGGGAAATTCTTCCCGCTGCATTGATTTTAGGAGCAATCCCAAAAACTATATTTGAAATATTTATTTTCTTTAATTCTTCTTCGTTGAGCAATTTTTTTAATCCCCATCGTTTTGTATTTCGGAGCTTTTTTAAGCCCATTTTTGCCAAAGTTCTATTTTCTCCTGTAATGGGAACAATATCTGCCGCAATACTAATCACCAATAAATCAGTAAGTTCATATAATTCTTCCATTGGTATTTGATAAATAGTATTGAGGGCTTCACATAGCTTAAACCCCACTCCACAGCCACTCAATTCCTTATATGGATAAGGACAATCCTTTTGTTTCGGGTCCAAAACAGCAATTGCATTAGGAATATCATCATCAGGCAAGTGATGATCACAAATAATAAAATTTATCCCTTGTTCCCAAGCATAATCCACTTCCTTTGCTGATTTAATTCCACAATCTAAAGAAACAATTAAGGAAAAACCATTCTCTTTAGCGAAATCAATCCCTTGTTTAGAAATACCATATCCTTCGGTATAGCGATCAGGAATATAAAAATTTATAAGATTTTTATCATAAATTTTACAAAGATAAAGGTACATCAATGCCACAGCACTCGTCCCATCTACATCATAATCTCCATAAATGAGAATTTTCTTCTTGGCTTTCATCACAGAGACCATATAATCTACCGCTTCCCTCATTCCTTTCATCAAAAATGGAGAATGAATATCCTCCAACTTGGGCTTGAAAAAAGCTCTTGCCTTAGAATAATCATCTATTCCTCTCATCACCAAAATTTTAGAAGCCAACATTCCAAATCCCAATGATGAATTGATATTATCTACTATTTTATCGTTTGGTTCCTGCTTAAAAATCCACTTTACCTCCATAGTTACAAAGGTAATAATTTTATTTAAAATATATTTAAATCTCACATCCTTCTAAGCCAACTATCTATTTAATCCCCCCATTATTGTATTATTCAATCAAATAAGATAAAACTAATAGACTATATAGATAATATCTAATTATTCATTTTGGCTATCGCCAATTTTGTTTGTATTTTTGCCAAAATTTTATTCAAATTAAATGATAAAGGTTTCTGATATTGCTAAAGAAAAAGCAATTCAATTAATGAAAGAAGATGGTTTTAATCCTGAAACTGATTATATTCGCGTAGGTGTAAAAAGTGGCGGATGCTCAGGATTAGAATATGTCTTAAAATTTGACAAAGAAAAAACTGAAATAGACCAAGTTTTTGAAGACAATGGGATTAAAATCATTGTAGATAAAAAATCTTTCTTATACTTGGTAGGCACCACTTTAGAATATTCCGGTGGATTGAATGGTAAAGGGTTTATTTTTAATAACCCTAACGCCAAAAGAACTTGTGGCTGTGGCGAAAGTTTTTCTTTGTAAATTTTATTATCAAAAATCCAATTCTAAATACATAGAAAAATTAAGTAAAGTAAAATGAAATAATTTAAAGCTGCTTCCTCTGGCAGTTTTTCTCCTTTTGGAAACAGAGGTTTATTCGTATGAGCAAATATACAGAAGATGATTTAAGAGTTGATTTAGAAAATCAAGAGTATGAACACGGATTCTATACAGATATAGAATACGAAGAGTTTCCTATTGGACTAAATGAGGATATCGTTCGGGCTATTTCTAAAAAGAAAAACGAACCAGAATGGATGACCGAATGGAGATTGGAAGCCTTCAGAATATGGCAAACAATGGAAGAACCTGATTGGGCAAACATTAAATACGAGAAGCCTGATTTTCAAGCTATAAAATACTATGCTGCTCCAAAAAGAAAACCGGAATTAGAAAGTCTTGAGCAAGTAGACCCTGAACTTCTAAAAACTTTTGAAAAATTAGGAATTTCTTTGGAAGAGCAAAAAAAACTCGCAGGTGTTGCTGTAGATATAGTCATGGATTCTGTATCAGTAACTACTACTTTCCAAGAGACTTTGGCAGAAAAAGGGATTATTTTCTGCTCCATTTCAGAAGCAATCCAAAAGCACCCTGATTTAGTTAAAAAATATTTAGGAAGTGTAGTAAGACAAAATGATAATTTTTACGCTGCTCTAAATTCTGCCGTATTCTCTGACGGATCTTTTTGCTACATTCCCAAAGGTGTAAAATGTCCTATGGAACTTTCTACTTATTTCCGTATTAATCAAGCAGGAACAGGACAATTTGAGAGAACTTTGGTCATTGCCGATGAAGGTTCTTATGTATCTTATTTAGAGGGCTGTACCGCTCCATCAAGAGATGAAAATCAGCTTCATGCCGCTGTGGTAGAACTCATCGCTGTTGATAATGCTGAAATTAAATACTCAACCGTTCAAAATTGGTATCCTGGTGATGAAAAAGGAAATGGTGGGGTTTTCAACTTTGTAACCAAAAGAGGACTTTGCGAAAAAAATGCTAAAATCTCTTGGACACAAGTAGAAACTGGCTCTGCGGTAACTTGGAAATATCCATCTTGTGTATTGAAAGGCGACAACTCTATAGGAGAATTTTATTCTATCGCTGTAACCAACAAACATCAGTATGCAGATACAGGAACAAAGATGATTCATATCGGTAAAAACACCAAATCCACCATTATTTCCAAAGGTATTTCGGCAGGAAAGTCTAACAACTCCTACCGAGGTTTGGTAAAAGTTCTTCCAACAGCAAAAGGAGCGAGAAACTTCTCGCAATGCGATTCTCTACTCATGGGAAATGAATGCGGAGCTCATACCTTCCCTTATATTGAGATTAAAGACCCTACGGCTCAATTAGAACATGAAGCAACAACTTCTAAAATTGGAGAAGACCAAATATTCTATTGCAACCAAAGAGGGATTGACACTGAGAAAGCCATTGCACTAATTGTAAACGGATTCAGCAAAGAGGTTCTCAATAAATTACCAATGGAATTTGCCGTAGAAGCTCAAAAGTTATTGGAAATTTCATTAGAGGGAAGTGTCGGATAATTAAATTTTTATAAAAATCAAACTTTATCAAAAAAAATAATAAACAATGTTACAAATAAATAATTTACACGCTCGTATCGAAGACGGAGCTGAAATCTTAAAAGGAATTAATTTAGAGATAAAACCAGGTGAGGTTCATGCCATTATGGGACCGAACGGAGCTGGAAAATCTACCCTTTCATCTGTAATCGCAGGAAGAGAAGATTATGAAATTACCGAAGGAGAAATTCTTTTCGAAGGAGAAGATATTGTAGAAGATGCTCCAGAAGAAAGAGCTCAAAAAGGAATTTTCATGTCTTTTCAATATCCAGTAGAAATCCCAGGGGTTTCTGTAACGAACTTTATCAGAACAGCAATCAACGAAACAAGAAAAGCTAATGGATTAGAAGAAATGCCTACCAAAGATATGATGGCTCTTATTAAAGAAAAATCTGAACTTTTAGGTATTAAAAAAGATTTTCTTTCTCGTTCTCTTAATGAAGGATTTTCTGGAGGAGAAAAGAAAAGAAATGAAATTTTTCAAATGCTCATGCTAAATCCTAAATTGGCTATCTTAGATGAAACAGATTCTGGACTTGATATTGACGCTTTAAGAATCGTTTCTGAAGGAGTTAATGCTTTCAAAAATGAAGGAAATGCAGTACTTTTAATCACCCACTATCAAAGATTATTAAACTATATACAGCCTGATTTTGTCCATGTTTTAGCAGATGGTAAAATCATAAAAACAGGAGATAGAACTCTTGCTCTTGAATTGGAAGAAAAAGGTTATGACTGGTTACTCGGATAAAATGAGAAAATCAGAAAACTTTATTTTTTTAATTTCAAATCAAATACGAATTTTATGTTATTCAAACAAATAGAATCATTAAAATCTTCATTATCGGGAGATAGAGCAGAAACATTAGAACAATTTCTATCCTTAGGATTTCCGACTACCAAAAATGAAGAATATAAGTATACAGACCTCTCTGAAGTGATTAATAAAGAATATTCTTTTTCACCAAAAGAGAAATTCCATATCTCTAAAGAACAACTAGATAAGCTTCATTTAGGAGAAGAGTATTTTGACTTCATCGTTTTTGTCAATGGTAAATTTCAAAAAGATCTATCAAAAATTTCCATTGAAAATGCAGAATTCTTAACCCTAGAAAATGCTATAAAAACGAACGAAAATTTAGTTAAAAAATACTTGGGACAAATCAATCCTAATAAAACAGCATTTACATTTCTAAATTCTGCTTTATACCAAAATGGATTTTTCTTCTTCGTTCCAAAAAACACCATAATAGAGAAGCCTATTCATATTTTTTATATTTCTGAAAATCAAGAAGAAAATGTATTTTATAACCCTAGAAATCTACTCATCGTAGAAGAAGGGGCAAAAATAGAAGTTATTGAAAGTCATCATAATTTTGACCAAAACTTCGTTTTAACGAACTCTGTAACGGAGATTTTTGTAGGAAAAAATGCCAAAGCAGATTGGCATAAACTTCAAAATGATAGCGACACCGCTTATCTCATAGACCACTCATCTGCCATGCAAGAGAGGGACAGCCTTGCGACCGTAAATACCTTTGCATTTGGAGGAAAATTAGTAAGAAACAATTTAGATTTCATCCATAAAGGAGAAAATATCAATTCATTTATGAACGGTATCACGGTTATC
>CAUTLL010000069.1:0-6360 GCA_963539275.1 uncultured Flavobacteriaceae bacterium | reverse complement strand
ATGATATGTCTGCTGAAAACCGCGAACAGATTACGACTCTTCTTGATGATATATGGACAGAAACATCCTCTCAAATTATGACATCAAGAAAACTTAACCAAGATGAATTTAACACTATCGTAGATAGCCTTTACGGAGTAATTCCTGATCTAAGTTTAAAACATCGTTTAGCTGATAAACTCGTACAAAAATCTGAATATGAAGATTTCATCAAATCAAAATTAAATATTAATAAAAATGATAAGCTTAAGAAAATTACCATAGAGGATTACATTGAAACACTCTCAGAAACAAATCTCAGCACCGATAAAATAGGCGTTTTATATGCCGCAGGAACAATCTATAATGGGAAAGAATTTACTAATATCCATTCCGAAAAATATATTCAATACATCAAAGACTTAGCCGAAGATGATAACATCAAAGCTGTGGTTCTCCGTGTAAACTCTCCCGGGGGTAGTGCTAATGCTTCTGATGAGATTCTATTTGAACTCCAACAGCTGAAACAGAAAAAGCCACTTATCGTTTCATTTGGCGATTACGCAGCTTCTGGAGGGTATTACATCTCTATGGCAGCTGATAAAATATATGCTCAGAACAAAACCATCACAGGTTCTATCGGTGTTTTTGGAATGATTCCTGATATTAAAAAATTGGCTCAAAACCAAGGTATACACTATGATATTGTAAGTACAAACGCAAACTCAAGTATGTTCTCTCCAATTTCAGGAATTACCCCTGGTACACTAAATATTTTGCACCAAAGTGTTCAAAGAACCTAGAAGAGATTTATTCACTTCGTTGCACAAAATAGAAAGATGACTACGGAGCAAGTGGATAAAATCGGAGAAGGTAGAGTATGGAGCGGAAAGAGAGCTAAAGAAATAGGTCTAGTGGACGAAATAGGAAATCTGAATGACGCCATCAAATTTGCAGCAAAGAAAGCTAAACTCAACAACTATCAAGTGGAAAATTACCCTGCTAAAATGGATAAATTACAACAACTTTTTAGTAGTTTAGAAGAGGAAAACATTGCTGCAAGATATATTAAAAAACAAATCGGTGAAGAGCATTATAGTTTATTCCAACTCTTCTCTAATCCTCAGCCTAAGAATAGTGTGCAGATGATTTCACCTTATCAACTTCATATTAAATAAAATGTTACACACCCAAAAGGAGACTACCAAAAGTCTCCTTTTTCATAAGAACATAGAATTTCCTACCTCCCAAAGAGTCAACTCAATCCCTCTAAGGTTATATGACACTTCCGAAAAGCCCAACCATACCTCCAGCATGCTATCATATACCTCCAAAAGAGTCAACACAATCTCTAAACACTTATCGGTATTTTTTATTACTTCCTATGTATAAAAAACTCAACAAACAATAAAAAATGTAAGACCGATTATCAAAAATTAAAATCTTTAAAAACAATCACATAAAAATAGAGAGTTAAAAATACTCTCCATTTTGTTAAATCTATCATTTCTGAAACTCTTTTAAATTCGCTAAGATTATTTTGTAGTCTTAATAATTTTAGCTTCTATTTGTTGCATTTTTTCTACTTCATAGGTAGAATCAAAAGGTCTCATTACTTCAAAAAGATATTGATAAAAAGGAGTAATTTTTTGAACTCCATCCGCCTCATAAAAAGCCTTTTCACTACCTATTGCTTGTAAATCTTTAATGAAAGTATCAAATCTTTTATCGATAGTATTAATGGACTTTATTAGATATTCGTAGGCTTTTTCTCGTTTTCCTATTTTTTCATAACCATTTACTACTGATTGTACAATCATAGAATACAAGTAAGGTTGAGTTGCCATGGCTCTTCTTACTAGTTTTTGTTCGTTAGGGGTTAATTGAGTATAATAATCATATTCTTTAAGGATAGATTTTTTCAATTGCTCAGCTAGTTTTAGTGCTTTTAATTCCTCTCCTGAAAGTATATATCCATATATGATAGGACTTAAAGAATGAGCATCATTATATTTTGAAGTAGGAATTTCTGCGGAGGCTAAATTAAGTATTTCTAATGCTTTATTTTTTTGTCCTTTCTGAACTAAAGCTTCTACTGACCTTCCTACACTCGTGCGATAACTAATAATATTAGAGGTACAAGTTTCATCAAAATGTACATTAGTATCTTTGAAATTACCCCAACGGAAGTTTTTTACAATTTTATAAAGGTCATCTGCATTTACTCTGCCTAACTCTCCATCTTCATTTTTCTTAGTTTTAATAGGTACTAAACGATAATTAAACCCTTCAAATTGAAGATAATCATCAAGGTAAAAAACATTGTTGGAATCATATATCCCTCCAGAGGAGAAACTTATAGGTCTTGTCCAATCAAAATTAGCAAGAATATCCATCATCATTAGTTCATTTTTGAAAAGGGTTGAACTTTTATAATTTATAATAATTTTGTTCTCAGCGAGATGTTTTTCATTAGCTTTGATAATGCCTGATTTCACAGCATTTTCTTTATTTACAGGCAAAATAAACTGGCTTACAGGCAGGAAATTAAATTGCTCATATTTATCCTCTCCGAAGAGCATTTTTAGGATAATATCCTTATCATCAGATTTCGTGCGAAGGAAAGCCATTGCCTCTTTTAAGGTCATGGATTCTTTGGTCAGATATTTTCTAAAAGAAGCCATTTCTGTTCCTGGCATTCCTTGATTTTGTAGGCTATTAAAAATGCTTTGCCATTGTTCTTTATCCAAAAGATAAATTTGTTCATTTCTTCCATCTCTATATTCCGAATGAGATAAAGAAGAAGGTACGGGCATAGCATTGTAAGTTCTTCTTTTAACCTGGTCTATATTCCAAGCTGTAGAAAGCAAAGTGTAATTAATAACTTTAACATCATCACGAAAATTCTCCGTTTCTTGAATTCCCCAAACGGGATAAGTATCATTATCACCATAAACAAAAAGCAAGGAGTTTTTAGGTAGAGATTTCAACGATGAGTAAGCGTAATCATAGGCAGTTGTTCTTCCGCTTCTGTCATGAGGAACATAATTTTGGAAGCCCATCATCACAGGTATTGCAAGTAAAACAATACCTGTTCCAATGCTTGTGACATTCGTTTTAACTTTATTTTGAACAAAAGCAAAAATTCCTGTAACACCAAGACCTATCCATATTGCAAAGGCATAAAAAGAACCTACCATAGCATAATCTCTTTCTCTTGGTTCAAAAGGTTTTACACCCGTGTAATAGATAATTCCAACGCTCGTTAGAACAAAAAGTGAGAGCAAAGCATAGGCTCTAATATAATCTCTTTTGAACTGGAAAATAATTCCGATAATTCCTAACAAAAGTGGTAAGAAAAAGAAGTAAACAGTGCTTTCATTACGGAATTTTTCAGGCATATTATCTTGGTTTCCATAAAGCATATCATCAATGAAAGAAATTCCACTAATCCAATTTCCATGCGTGTTTTCCATATGACCTTCTAAATCATTTTGTCTTCCTACGAAATTCCACATGAGATAACGAACAAAGTAATATCCGTTTTGGAAAGTAATAAAATAATCAAGATTTTGAGCTAAACTTGGTTTTTTAATTCGAATAAGGTCATAATTTTTCACTTGAAGATAATCATCAGCGGTAATCGTTCCGTTTTCATATTTTTTCTTTAATTCCTCAAAAACCTCATTAGCTTGTGGGTTATCTGCCACACTTTCATTCGCATAATTTAATTCAAAATCAGGGGCTCCATACATGGAGATATAATTGTTCATCACGCTTTTATCGCTATTGAACATTCTCGGGAAAAGACTCACATGCTCTTTGCTATACACATAGTTTTGGCGTTCATCTACTTTATCATACCTTCCCGTTGCTTCATTTTTTTCATAGACATCACCTGTTTTCACGGATTTATAACTTCCATCACTGTTTCTTTCAATACCATTTCGGTCAAGGTGAGCCGTATAGTTTTGTCCATAGGAAGTGGGCCAATCTCCATATTGTACACGATTATAATAATCCAGCATACCAATAGCTGTATCAGGATTATTAAGGTTCATCGGAGGGTTCGCATTTGCACGGATAGGAATCATAAGCCAACAAGAAAACCCAATAATCATATAAACCACAGAAAGAGCTATCGTTTGGTAAAGATGATTTCCTTTTTTTCTTGTGTATTGAATGATATAATAACAAAAAGCCGTAAGCATTCCAAAAGCAATCAATGTTCCAGAATGGAACGGTAGACCGAAATTATTTACAAAGAAAATTTCACTTTTACCGAAAAAACTCATCACAATAGGAAAAATACCCTTGAAAACAAAAGCCAAAACTCCCAAAGTAATAAAGTTTGCAATGATAAAATTCTTCCAAGTGAAAGAATAATTTTTAGCATAATAAATAAAACACACCGCAGGGACACAAAGCATCACCATCATATGAACCCCAATGGATAGCCCTACCAAAAAGAAAATTAAAATCAGCCATCTTTGGTTGTCATCAGCATTATATTCATTCTCCCATTTCGTGATGAGCCAAACAATAAGAGCGATGAACATAGATGCCATAGAATACACCTCACCCTCTACCGCAGAATACCAAAAAGTATCCGAAAAAGTAAAGCATAAAGCCCCAATTACTCCTGAAAATAAAATAGAAATTTGCTCTAAAGAATTTACATCCTCCATCTCTTTACCGAGGATTCTACGGGCAATATGGGTAATCGTCCAAAAAAGAAATAAAATAGTGAAAGCACTAAAAAGAGCTGACATTGCATTAATGATTAGCCCATAATTCTCTACATTGCCAAAGCCAAAAATGGCAAAAACTGCTCCCACCAATTGGAAAAGTGCCGCCCCTGGGGCGTGGGTAACTTCTAATTTTACAGCAGAAGATATATACTCTCCCGTATCCCAAAAACTAAATTTCTTTTCTATAGTAGAGAGGTAGGTCACGAGAGAAATTCCAAAAACACCCCACCCTAAAATATTATTCCATTTTTTGAAGGTCCAATTTTTCATTAAAAATAATTTTTGCAAATATAATAAAAGCCCTCTAACTGCCCAAAGATGAATTTTTATTAAAAAGCCTTTCGGAAAATTCAAATAAGCTTAGTTTGTGTTAAAAAACGCTTCAGAAGATTAAAATAAAGAAAGTTTTCAATAAAAAGGTCTTAAAATTATTAAAATATTAAAGGTAAGAATTAAAACATGAAAAGTTGATAATAAAATAAGCATAGTTGGGGTTAAAAAGCCTTTCGGAGCATAAAAAAATTGTTTTTCTTTGCATTAAAATTCAATAAAATGAACATTGAAGAGAAAATCAACCAGTCAGAAACGAGAATTTTTAAGGTTGTCTTTCCTAAAATCGCTAATCATCCTCAGACGATGTTTGGAGGAGCAATCATGGAAACGATGGTGGAGACGGCTTTCATCACTGCAACACGATTTGCCAGAAAACCTTTCGTCATTGTAGGGAGCAACCAGACTCAATTTCTAAAACCTATCCCAGAGAGTGGATTGGCAGAGTTCGTAGGGCGAATAAAATCCATAGGAAACACCAGCTTAAAGGTGGAAGTTCAGGTTTTTTCAGAAGAAATGTATACTGACAAAAGAGAGCTTTCGGCAGTGGGGGTGCTGAGTTTAGTGGCATTAGATGAAGAGAAAAAGCCAACGCTCATCATTGACAAATAAAAACGCGAAGGTGATTTGAGAATTATTCCCGAATCACCTTTATTCTTCCATCTTGCCACACACGAATGACAGAAGAGCCTTCCCACTGAGATTTTTGCTCCCGATTTTCCTCCGCAATGGTATCTACTTGTTTAATGAGCAGAGGGGAGATTTCGGAAAAACTCATGGGGCTTTTTTCTCCGCTGAAATTAGCAGAAGTAGAAACGATGGGGCGATTGAGTTTTGTAATCAGCTTTTTACAAAATAAATCTTTTACCAAACGAATACCAATGCTCCCATCTTCGGCAAGAAGTTCCTTCGGGAGACCTTTAGGGTTATCATAAACAATGGTAACGGGCTTTTCACTTAAATCCATAATCTCCCATGCCATAGGAGGCACATCTACCAAATCTTGTAGGCGTTTTTCACTTTCTACTAAAATAATAGGAGATTTTTTTGCATCTCGTTTTTTGATGTCAAAAATCTTCTGTATTGCTTGGGGATTCGTAGCATCACAACCAATACCCCAAATGGTATCGGTAGGATAAAGAATCACTCCACCTGTTTTGAGGGTTTCTATCAATAGTTCCATCAGTCTTACGGTTTATATTTAGATTGGTTAAATATTTCAGTAGCATTCTTGGTTAAAAATTCAGATAATGTAGTTTCTGGTTTTTGAGTAAAAAAAGCTTTACTGATTTGCCAACCG
>CAUTLL010000068.1:0-6376 GCA_963539275.1 uncultured Flavobacteriaceae bacterium | reverse complement strand
AAGATATTTAATTCTGAATATTTCCCTTAAATTCTTCTGATGTTGCTTGTCCTTCTTCATTAATACCTTCTGACTTTAGAACCTTTAATATAGTAATTATCAATATTTTGAAATCTAACCAAAAACTGACATGCTCTACATACCACACATCATATTTAAACTTTTTTTCCCATGAAATATGATTTCTTCCATTGATTTGAGCCCACCCCGTAATTCCTGGCTTCACCTCATTTCTTCTTCTCTGAAAATCATTATAAAGCTCTAAATATGAGGGTAATAATGGCCTAGGCCCCACCAAACTCATTTCTCCCTTTATTACATTTAACAATTGAGGTATTTCATCTAATGAAGTTTTTCGGATAAACTTGCCTATTTTAGTTAATCTTTCTGCATCTGGAAACAAATTTCCCCCAGCATCTCTCTTATCATTCATTGTCTTGAACTTTATAATTCTAAATAACTTTCCTCTTTTTCCTGGTCTCAATTGAAAAAAAAATGGCTGTCCTCCATTAGCAAAATATAATGTAATCATAAGAATCACAAACAATGGAGCAAACAATAAAATTCCTATAATAGCTAACAAAAAATCAAAAATAGGTTTTATAATATTTTTGTACATCTTTCCTTCTATTCTTCCCAAAAATACTACTCTTTTTTAAGATTTACAAATAAATTAAAAACGATATAGAAATTCTATATCGCTTATAAATATAAATCATATCTTATTTGAACAATACAGCTCCTACTGTTACAAAACTTGTCTCATCTATAAGAATAGCACTTCCATTCTCACGAATATTCTGATAAGCATCATAACTCAATGACGATGATGTTTTCAGTAGCACTTCAACGATTTCATTAAGCTCTGCCTTGCTTGGATTAGGTTCTTTTTCTAAAGTATTCACATCCAAACGATAACGAATTTCCTTCACTATCGTTACGACTGTTTTACTATTATGTTGTAATAAATATCTTGTTCCCAAAGTCAAAGGCTTTTCATCCATCCAACAAATCAACGCCTCTATATCTTGTCCTACCTTTAATAAATCATCTTTTTTCGCAATTAAATCTCCTCTACTGATATCAATATCATCTTCCAAATGAATCACCGCACTCTGTGGAGCAAAACATTCTTCTACTTGCTGATTTCCTACTTCTATTTCTTTAATTGTAGTTTCTATGTTAGAAGGATAAATTTTCACCTTATCATTCACTCGAAATATTCCACTAGCTACCTTACCTGCATAACCTCTATAATCGTGAAATTCATCTACTTGTGGACGAAGAACCAATTGCACTGGAAATCTACTATTCTCATAGTTAATAGACTTACCCAACTCTACCGTTTCCAAGTACGCCAATAATGGTTCTCCTGAATACCAAGCCATTTTATCTGATTTTTCTACTACATTATCTCCATCTTTAGCACTGATTGGAATGAATTTTACACTCTTCAGAGATAACGCTTCAGCAATTTTATGATATTCAGATACAATTTTAGTAAATCTATCCTCTGAATAATGCACCAAATCCATTTTATTCACCGCAACTACTACATTCGGAATATTGAGTAATGAAGCTATAATAGAATGTCTTTTAGTTTGTTCTATAATTCCATTTCTCGCATCTACCAAAATGATAATCAAATCCGCATTAGATGCTCCTGTAATCATATTTCTAGTATACTGAATATGTCCTGGTGCATCAGCTATAATAAATTTTCTCCTCGAAGTAGAGAAATATTTATATGCTACATCTATAGTGATCCCCTGCTCTCTCTCTGCTCGGAGACCATCAGTAAGTAAAGCCAAATCAACCTCCCCATTTTCCTTATTTTTAGTACTTCTCTCTATGGCTTCCAATTGGTCAGCTAATATATTTTTACTATCATACAATAGCCTCCCAATAAGAGTACTTTTCCCATCGTCTACACTCCCTGCTGTCAAAAATCTTAATATATCCATTTTCTATTAAAAATCAAAATATTAAAAATATCCATTCTTTTTTCTATCTTCCATCGCAGCCTCTGAAACTTTATCATCTATTCGAGTTTCTCCTCTCTCACTGGTTCTGGAAATGGTAATTTCATTAATAATATCATCTATGCTATACGCTTCAGATTCTACTGCTGCCGTACAAGTCATATCTCCTACAGTTCTATATCTCACTTTCCTTGTAGAAATATTATCCCCTTCTTCTATTTGAATAAAATCAGATACCGCTATCAACTGCTCTTGATACTCTAAAACTTCCCTTTCATGAGAAAAATAAATACTTGGTAACTCTATTTTTTCTCTTTTAATGTAATTCCAAACATCTAATTCTGTCCAATTACTGATTGGAAAAACTCTTACATTTTCTCCTTTGTGGATTTTTCCGTTATAAATATTCCAAAGCTCTGGGCGTTGTAATTTAGGATTCCAACCTCCAAAATCATCTCTTACAGAGAAGATTCTTTCCTTTGCTCTCGCTTTTTCTTCATCTCTTCTCGCTCCACCAATACAAGCATCAAATTGAAACTCTCCAATTGTATCTAAAAGTGTATAAGATTGTAAAGCATTTCTACTTGCAAACTTACCTTTTGGCTCGGTCAATCCTTTAGCTTTTATCGTTTCTTCTACTTTTCTGACAATCAATTTTTCACCAATTTTCTCCACTAATTGATCTCTAAAATCCAAAGCTTCTTGAAAATTATGACCTGTATCAATATGTACCAAAGGAAAAGGAAATTTACACGGACGAAATGCCTTCATTGCTAAATGTACTAAAACGATAGAATCTTTACCACCGCTGAACAACAATGCTGGCTTCTCAAACTGCCCTGCCACTTCCCTAAATATATGAATAGACTCAGCTTCTAACTGATCAAGATAATCCAATGTTCTACCACTCATTTTACTATATCAAAATTCTTAATTATTCTACTTTGTCCAATGCAAACCACATTCTTTTTTATCCTCACTTTCCCACCACCAGCGTCCTGCTCGGATATCCTCTCCTTCTTTTATGGGACGAGTCATTGGTTGGTCACCTATACTTATATATCCTTTCTCATGTAAGGAATTAAACGGTATATTATTTTCCTTCAAATAAGGTAAAAGTTCCTCCGTTTTCCAATGCAAAAGAGGATGAAATTTTATAATTTTATTCCCTTCATCCCACTCTACCATCGGCATTTGCTGTCTGTGAGAAGATTGCTCAGCTCTAATCCCTGTTACCCAAACTTCATAACCAGCCAAAGCTCTTTTTAATGGCTCCACCTTACGAATATAGTCATGCTCTTTTCTTAGCTCAACGGATTTATAAAACCCATTAACACCATGCTTTTTTACATACTCTTCAATCCTTCTATTATCAGCATAATAAGCAGGAATTATCACTCCATATTCTTCATTAGTATTCACCCAAGTATCGTAAGTTTCATAAAACATACGCCCTGTATCTATCGTAAAAATATCAATTGCTATTTTATTTTTTAGAATACAATCTGTAATGATTTGGTCTTCCATTCCAAAACTTGTAGAAAAAACTACTTTATTAGGAAAATTTATCGCTAATAAAGATAATCCCTCTGCCATAGAAAGTTTCGGTAATTTCTCTAACAACTCTTCTATTTTCATATTCATATTTTAATCTTACAAAAATAATAAAAGTTTATGAATAATCTGTTTATAAAATTTAAGAAATATTTCCCTCTACCTCTTCCATTAATTTTAGATAATTCATGTATCTACTCTCTTCTATGCTATGATTTTCCACATCACTGATTACATTGCATTTAGGCTCATTGATATGCAAACAGTTATGAAATTTACACTCTCTCCCACTCATAAAAATTTCAGAAAAATAATGCTGTATCTCTTCTTTTTTTATATCAATCATGGCAAATTCCCTCACCCCAGGGGTATCAATCACACTCCCACCAAAATCCCAAAAATACATTTGAGCAAAAGTCGTGGTATGTTTTCCCTTCAAATGTGCCTCTGAAATTTCACTTGTTTTCAAATTAAGTCCTTCTTGCAGAGCATTAACCAATGTAGATTTTCCCACTCCAGAATGTCCAAAAAACACAGATGCTTTACCTTTAATTTTTTCCTTAAGTTCAATTATATTATTCCCAGAAAGGGCTGAAATTCGTAAAGTTTCATATCCTATTTTATGATAAATATCTTCCACTTTCTCTATAAAATTGAGCTCAACTTTATCCAATAAATCTATTTTATTAAATAAAATTAACGGTTTAATATTATAGGCTTCACAGCATACTAAAAATCTATCCAAAAACCCTAATGAAGTTTCAGGCATTTTTGCAGTAAAAATAAAACATGCTAAGTCTATATTAGAAGCAATAATATGTGCTTCTTTGGAAAGGTTTACTGATTTACGAATAAGATAATTTTTCCTTATTCCTATTTCTGTAATCCACGCTACTCCATCGCTCTCCAAACTAAACTCCACCTCATCTCCTACCGCTAAAGGATTAGTTAACCTCGTTTTATTTAATTTGAATTTACCACGAATCCTAGCCTCAAAAATTTCTCCTGTTTCTTGTTCCAAAACTTGATACCAACTTCCTGTAGATTTTATTACCAATCCCTTTTTCATTAGAACTATTTTTTCGTTAATTAAAATCAAATTTCATCAAGTTTTCTAAATCTTTCAACACAGGATTAATTTCCACCAATTGCTCAAAAATTTGTTTCTTACTCAAATTTCCTTTTTTCAAAGTTATATCTTCTCGATAAATTATTTCTATTTGAAAATTATTAACCTTATGCTTAAAACGACTAAAAAAATCTATTTGTATCGTTTCAAACTCCTTTTTAGCGGTATCTGAAGAGTATTTTACCTCTATCTGATTTTCTCCTATTTTTGATAATTTAAAAGTATTAATAGCACTCCACGCAACTATATTTTCTTGAAATAATTCTTTCAAAAATGCAATCCATGCTACCTGTAAATCTATATCGGAGAAATGATTATCTGGTAATTGCTCTCCGCTATTAGTTTGATTTTCTACTTCCTCTTGTTTTTCTTCCAAATGTTTTTTTATGGAATACTGAGAAACTACCACCCCACCCAAAGGGTAAGATATTACTTTTGGTGCTATTTTTTTTGATAATTCTTCAAGTGAAACGCCTGTATTTTTACCTAAATTAGCATTATCCTCAACTACTTTTTTTTCTACTTTTAACAAAGAATCATCATGGAAAGGTTGGATAATTAAGAACTTTTTTTTTTATCTAATTGTTGCGAAGTCAGACTTGCTAACTGCATCAAAGCAATCTCTATAGTCAGCCTTGGGTTTTTAGAGTTTTTATAATTAATATCTGCATGATTACAAATCTCTACAGCATCTACTAATTGCTGTGGTTGCCACTGCTGACTCTGCTCCGCATATTTCACCTTTGTATTTTCTCCAACTTCTATCAAAGCTACAGTATCAGGATTTTTAGCCATCATTAAATCCCTAAAATGATTTCCCAACCCCGCGATAAAAATATGAGGATCAAAACCTCTTTTCACAATTTCATTAAACGCAAATAATATTCCAGTAATATTACCTTCTTTAGCAAAATCAACAATACTCAAATATTGATCATAATCTAAAACATTTAAGATTTCTGCCGTCTTCGCAAGAGTTATATCTTTCTGCGAAAAAGTAGCTAATCTATCAAAAATAGATAATGCATCTCTCAGTGCTCCATCTGCTTTTTGAGCGACCAAAAATAATGCATCATCTTCGTAAGAAATCCCTTCCTTATCAGCTATTTTCTTCAAATGCTCTTGAATATCAGTAATCGTAATTCTCTTAAAATCATATATCTGACAACGAGAAAGAATCGTTGGAATAATTTTATGCTTCTCTGTAGTTGCTAAAATAAAAATAGCATGTGCTGGTGGCTCTTCCAATGTTTTCAAAAACGCATTAAAAGCCGATGTAGTCAGCATATGCACCTCATCAATAATATAAACTTTATATTTACCAACCTGTGGAGCAAAACGCACTTGGTCTATCAAATTCCTAATATCATCTACTGAATTATTAGATGCCGCATCTAATTCATAAATATTAAACGAAAAGCCATCTTCATCTTTTGCACCTGATTTTTCATTAATTTTTCTTGCTAAAATCCTTGCACAAGTAGTCTTCCCTACTCCACGAGGACCACAAAAAAGCAATGCTTGTGCCAGTTGATCATTCTCTATAGCATGTTCCAATGTATCAGTAATATGAAACTGTCCCACTACAGATTCAAATTCCTGTGGACGATATTTCCTTGCCGATACAATAAAATTTTCCATACCTCAAAGATAAATCTTTTTTACAAAAAGACAAAATTTAATTAATTAAAGATATTTTCTTAATTTATTT
>CAUTLL010000067.1:0-6380 GCA_963539275.1 uncultured Flavobacteriaceae bacterium | reverse complement strand
TATGATATCATAGAGAGGGCCTCTCGTTTATTTGATAAAATTATTATTGCCATAGGGCAAAACTCTCAAAAGAAATACATGTTTTCTTTGGAGCAGAGAAAGGTTTTTATCAAGAATACTTTTGAAAAATTCCAAAATGTAGAAGTAGATTCTTTTGATGGACTTACGGTGGAATATTGTCAAAAAAGAGGGGTGAATTTTATTGTGAGAGGGCTAAGAAATCCCGCAGATTTTGAGTTTGAGAAGGCAATTGCTCATATAAATAGAAGATTGACAGCAGAGAATAGAATAGAGACAGTATTCTTGCTTACCTCATCATCTAAATCATTTATTAGTAGTAGTATTGTAAGGGAAATTATATCTTATGGTGGAGATTATACGCTTTTTGTGCCTGATGCTGTCAGAGTAGAGGAGTCTATATAGTGTTTAACGATTAAAGTGAGTGGAATGCATGAGAATATTAGTTTTATAATAGAATTATTGGGATTGGTGTCCTTTTCCATGTCTGGAGCTTTTGCTGCGATGGAGAAGAAATTAGATCCCTTTGGGGTTATTATAGTTTCCTTTGTTACTTCTTTTGGTGGAGGAACATTGAGAGATGTATTGCTTGATATCCCTGTGTTTTGGATGAAGGACTTATTAGGTTGTTCGGTTGTGTTGTTCGCAAGTATCTTTGCAATAATTTTAAAATCCTTTGAAAAGAAATTTCAGTCGCCGTTATTTATTTTTGATAGTTTTGGGCTGGGGTTGTTTACTATTATGGGGATACAGAAAGGCATAGACGCAGGGCAAGGCATGATGATAAGTTTGACCTTAGGTATGATTACAGGGTGTTTTGGGGGTATATTTAGGGATATATTTTTAAATAGAATACCGCTAGTGCTTCGTAAGGAGATTTATGCTACGGCATGTATTTTGGGTGGAATATTATTTTTGATTTTGACCAAATACACTTCTTTACCTTATGTGGTGGTTCATATTTCTACTATTTTAGTGATTGTAGTGATTAGAACTTTGGCGGTAAAATATGAATGGCAGATGCCCAATATTTATACGAATGATGAAAATAAAGAAAGGTTGTGATGTGAAAGTAGAGTTGGATATTCATCATCATTTTTTAGGAAGGAAAGGTGTTTATAATTTAGATTTTAGGGAGGATGTTCCCCAAATTCCGTTTTCTGTCGGTCTGCATCCCAAGGATATTGATGAGAATGCTGAACTATATTTAGACAGAGTAAGGGATGTTTCTAAAAATCCTCTATGCTGGGCGGTGGGTGAGTGTGGTTTAGACTCTTTGGTGAGTGTTCCGATTTCTGAACAAGAGAGAGTTTTTGAGGCTCAAATTCTTTTGGCAAATGAAATCCATAAACCGGTGATTATCCATTGTGTTAGGCGTTTTTCAGAATTGTTAAGGTTTTCAAAAATTGCTAAAACTCCACTTATTGTCCATGGTTTTAATAAAAAAAAGAGCATTGCTGATGATCTTTTGAAAAGGGGGTTTTATCTCTCTTTGGGTAAAGTTTTACTATATAGTGAGAGTCTACAAGGTTTGGTGAAAGACTTGCCGTTGGATAGAGTTTTCTTGGAAACTGATGTTTGGGAAGAAGAGGTGTCGCTACTTTATGAGCAATTTGCAAGGCTTAAAAATATTTCTATTGAAGTTTTGCAAGAACAAATTAAAAAGAATATCAAGAAAGTTTTTAATAAAGAGATATAAAAGGTGCCGAAAGTCATCTCAGTAATCTATGTCTGTTTTTATCTATTGTTGAGTAAATTTTCTTTGGTAGAGAGTATTTTTCTTGTGAAAAAATACATATTATATAAACAAAAATAAAGATAGGTGTGAAAATAATTTTGTTGGAAAAAAAATAAGAAAATTTCGTGGGTTTTTATAATTTTGCAAATATTTTATTACGAATAAATAGAATGAGAAAAGGGTATTTAGGGATTGGGAAAAAATATATGCATTACCAATTCTGATGAGATATTGAAGATAAAAGTCAGATAAAATATAATATTAGAACTAAATAAAAAATGTCAAGAATACTTACAGGAATACAGGCGACAGGAACGCCACATTTGGGGAATATTTTGGGAGCGATAGTCCCAGCCATAGAGTTGTCAAAAAAACAGGAAAACGAGTCTTTTTTATTTATTGCTAATATGCATACTTTGACGCAGATAAAAGATGCGGAGGTTTTGAGGCAAAACACCTATGAGATTGCGGCGGCATGGCTTGCCTTTGGAGTAGATACTGAGAAAACTTATTTTTATAGACAAAGTGATATTCCAGAAGTGTGTGAGTTGGCATGGTATTTATCTTGTTTTTTTCCTTATCAAAGGCTGACTTTAGCTCATGGATTTAAGGATAAGGCAGATAGATTGAGTGATGTCAATGTCGGGCTTTTCACTTACCCAATGCTTATGGCAGCAGATATTTTACTTTATGATGCAGAGGTGGTTCCAGTAGGTAAAGACCAATTGCAGCATTTGGAAATGGCCAGAGATGTAGGAGCAAGATTTAATAATCAAATGGGAGAAGTTTTTGTTTTGCCACAGGCAGAATTGCAAGAAAATACTAAGTATGTTCCAGGAACGGATGGGAATAAAATGTCCAAATCTCGTGGGAATATCATTAATATCTTCTTGCCAGAGAAAGAATTGAAAAAACAAGTAATGTCCATAGAGACAGACTCTACACCGTTGGAAGAGCCGAAAAACCCTGATACTTGTAAGGTCTTCGCGATTTATTCGCTAATAGCTTCACCTGAACAAGTAGAAGGGGTAAGGCAAAAATATTTGGCAGGAAATTTTGGTTACGGACATGCAAAAACGGAGCTTCTGAATCTTATCTTAGAAACTTACCAAAAGGAGCGAGAAACTTTTAGCTATTACATGAATAACCTCCCAGAATTGGAGAAAAAACTCCAAGAAGGAGCAGAGAAAACTCGTGCAGTCGCTCGGAAGACTTTGGATAAAGTAAGGGGGAGTTTGGGGATGTGAAAAAATATAAAAAATATGAAACGATATATTGTTATTTCAATTTTTATTTTAATCCATATAGGGTGTAATAAGAAAAATACAGAAACAGATAATTTTTTTGAGGAAAAACTCATTGTAGATGAAAATAAAGGAGAGATTAGAGGAGAGATAATAGGGTGTGGATATAATCAGAAAGTGAGTAAATCAAATATATTTATTTCCAAACCAGGAAATAGAGAGTTAAGTCAAATAAGTTCTATTTTGAAATTTTCTGGGCTTTCTTCTAATTTTCAAGTGTATGCAGCCAATATTGATAATGCAATAGCAACGATTATTAATAATAAAAGATATATTTTATATGATCCTAAACTTTTAGATTATACTGATTATATGTCTGGAGATTATTGGGCGTCAATGTCAATTTTGGCACATGAAATAGGGCATCATTTGGCTGGACATACGATATCTATGAAGGGATCTGATCCAAAAGACGAATTGGAAGCTGATAAATTTTCTGGGTTTGTATTGTATAAGTTAGGAGCAACACTAGAACAATCTATTAAAGCTATGAATATATTAGGTAGCGATAAAGCTTCTTTAACACATCCATCCAAAGAAAAAAGAATAAGAGCAATTACTAGAGGTTGGGAAGAAGCTAATGCAACAAGGTATCAAGGAGCGATTCCGCCACCCCCAAAAGATGTTAATGAATATTACATATATACAGTAAGTGATTTAGTTAGATCTGAATATAGGGAGGATCCTTCGGCAGAATTTTGGTATGGGGAATATCGATTTTTGTATGGAGTAATTACCGATGTGTCAAAAGACTTATCAACCGTAAATGTTCGTATAGTAAAATCAAGTGAAAAATTCTCTAAAGAATTCAGGAATATAAAAAATGAAGATTGGGAAATAAACTTGGATCAAACTTCATGGGGGGATAATACTATGAGTCATGCTGCATCGATGCAATTAAAATATTTTTTAGTACCAGGAAGGAGGATAAAGTTTTCGATGGTAGAAGCATATCCAGGAGCAGGGACAATATCAAATGGAGTTTGGTATTTTACTTATTTAGAAGAATTTAGACAAGCAGATTTTTAATAAAAACTATATTGAATTTGCGAGATTTAGAAAAAAGTTATACTTTTGCGCATTAATTAAATATATAAAGCAATAAAATGCCTACTATTCAACAATTAGTAAGAAAAGGAAGAGCCACACTTGCCAAGAAGAGCAAATCGGCTGCTTTGGATTCTTGTCCACAAAGAAGAGGAGTATGTACAAGAGTATATACTACCACACCTAAGAAACCGAACTCTGCACTTAGAAAAGTAGCCAGAGTAAGACTTTCTAACGGTAAAGAAGTAAACGCTTATATCCCGGGCGAAGGACATAATCTCCAGGAGCACTCGATAGTATTGGTAAGAGGCGGAAGGGTGAAAGACCTGCCGGGAGTTCGTTATCACATTGTTAGAGGAGCTTTAGACACAGCAGGTGTAAATGGTAGAACTCAAAGAAGATCCAAGTATGGAGCAAAAAGACCTAAACCAGGTGCTGCACCAGCGAAAAAGTAATCATTAAATTTTAAGGAACAAGACAATGAGAAAGACAAAAGCAAAAAAAAGACCGTTGTTACCAGATCCTAAATTTAATGATCAATTGGTAACGAGATTCGTAAATAATTTGATGGTAGATGGTAAAAAATCTATCGCTTTTAGAATTTTCTACGATGCATTAGATATTGTAGAAACTAAAAAAGAAGATCAAGAAAAAACATCTCTTGAAGTATGGAAAGATGCATTGACTAATGTAATGCCGCATGTAGAGGTGAGATCAAGAAGAGTGGGAGGGGCTAACTTCCAAATTCCAATGCCGATCAGAGCTGATAGAAAAATTTCTATGGCAATGAAATGGTTGATTAAATACGCATCTTTGAGAAATGATAAGTCAATGGCTCAAAAATTAGCTGCAGAGATTATTGCTGCTGCAAAAGAAGAAGGAGCAGCTGTTAAGAAAAAGACAGATACTCATAAGATGGCAGAAGCAAATAAAGCATTCTCACACTTTAAATTCTAATCTGAAATGGGAAGAGATCTTAAATATACAAGAAATATTGGTATTGCTGCTCATATTGATGCAGGTAAGACTACCACTACAGAGAGAATTTTGTTCTATACAGGAAAAACTCACAAATTGGGGGAAACTCACCAAGGGACATCCCAAATGGACTGGATGGAGCAAGAAGCAGAAAGAGGTATTACAATTACTTCTGCTGCGACAACTTGTAACTGGAATTTCCCAACTGATCAAGGGAATGTTTTGCCAGAAACAAAAGGCTACCACTTTAACATTATTGATACTCCAGGACACGTTGATTTTACTGTAGAGGTAAATCGTTCGTTGAGAGTATTAGACGGTTTGGTGTTTTTATTTTCAGCGGTAGATGGTGTAGAGCCACAATCTGAAACTAACTGGAGATTGGCTGACAATTATAAAGTTGCCAGAATGGGGTTTGTAAACAAAATGGACAGACAAGGAGCTGATTTCTTGGCGGTTTGTCGTCAAGTTAAGGAAATGTTAGGTTCTAATGCTGTGCCAATTGTGTTGCCAATCGGTGCTGAGGAAGACTTCAAGGGAGTTGTAGACCTAATTAAAAATAGAGCTATTGTATGGCATGAAGATACTCAAGGTATGACATTTGATGTGGTTCCAATTCCTGATGATATGAAGGATGAGGTGTTGGAATACAGACAAAATTTAGTGGAAAATGTGGCAGAATATGATGAGTCTTTATTAGAAAAATTCTTTGAAGATCCAGACTCTATAACAGAAGAAGAAATTAATGAAGCATTGAGAAAAGCAACGATAGATTTGTCTATTATCCCAATGACTTGTGGTTCTTCATTCAAAAACAAGGGAGTCCAGTTCATGCTAGATGCGGTATGTAAATACTTGCCATCTCCACTTGATAAAGATGATATTAAGGGTACTGATCCTAAAACAGATGCGGAAATTACAAGAAAACCAGATGTAAATGAGCCTTTCTCTGCGTTGGCATTCAAGATTGCAACTGACCCTTATGTGGGGAGATTGGCTTTCTTTAGAGCTTATTCAGGAAGGTTAGATGCTGGTTCTTATGTGTTAAATGCTAGATCTGATTCTAAAGAAAGAATTTCAAGAATATATCAGATGCATGCCAATAAGCAAAATCCTGTTGAGTATATTGAAGCAGGAGATATTGGTGCAGCGGTAGGATTTAAGGATATTAAAACGGGAGATACCCTTTGTGATGAGAAGAACCCTATAGTTCTTGAATCTATGATATTCCCAGACCCAGTAATCGGTATCGCTGTTGAACCTAAAACTAAAGCTGACCAAGATAAAATGGGTAA
>CAUTLL010000066.1:0-6458 GCA_963539275.1 uncultured Flavobacteriaceae bacterium | reverse complement strand
ATATTTCTAAATATACAACTTTTTTATAACTTGTTGTTACAAATTTATAAATATCATTTATTATAATCAATATGATTTTTATCAAAATTAACTTCAATTTATCTAAGAATCAAGCGACTTCAAAGTGCTATTAAAAACACCCCTAAATACTATTAAATAGTAAATCCCTCTGAACTAAGTATTCAAAGGGATTTATTTGTTTTATTATGTTTAATAATTGTGGTTTCTCCAGGAATCGAACCAGGGACACACGGATTTTCAGTCCGTTGCTCTACCAACTGAGCTAAGAAACCATCGTTGATTTTTCAACACTGCAAATATATAAATTTTCAAATGAAATATGCAAATTTTATCTCACTATTCTTCATTTTTTTCATTTTCTTTTAGTTGTTCTGCCAACTCTTCTAATACAGGTTTTATTGTACTCTCCGGCAAATCACTGATTCTAATATACATAAGCCCATCCACTGCATCATTAAAATTAGGGTCTACATTGAAAGCCACTACCTTAGCATTTTGCTTAATATATTTTTTTATCAATACCGGTAGACGCAACTCAGGTTCAAAATCATCAATTAATTTATCAAACTTATTCAAATCATTATCTACCCCTTCAAAAAATAATTCTTTATCTCGTTCACTTAAATGAACTTTGTATTCATTTTTTGGACGGACATGCTGTGCCACTACTGCATCATAATAATGTGAACGCATAAACTCTATCATCAATGATTTAGAAAAATCTGAAAATCCATTGCTAATACTCACCCCTCCCATTAAAAATTTGTGCTCTGGATTTCTTAAACAAACATGCACAATCCCTTTCCATAGAAGGAAAAGCGGTAGAGGTTTCTGCTGATACTCTAAGGTAATATATGCACGCCCCATTTCTATAATCTTACGAAAAAAAGGCTGCAACTCTTGATCAAAATCAAATAAAGAACTAGTATAAAATCCCTTTATTCCATAGTTTTTCATTACCTCTGCTCCTAACGCCATACGATAAGCTCCTGCTATCTTCTGCTGAGCATTATCCCAAAGAATTAAATGACAATAATGCTTATCATATTCATCTAAATCAAATGGAAGATTCGTTCCCTCCCCTACTGCGCGAAATGTCAGTTCTCTCTGCCTTCCTATTTCTCTCATCATCGCGGGAATTTCATCAAAATTGGTAAAATAAACTTCATATTCTCCATTGGAGAAAAGCATCTTACCTTCTTTCTTTCTGAGGTTTTCAATATCTGTCAAAATTTCAGAAAGAGGTGTTTCATCAATAATATTCTGCACAACTTCTTCCTTTTGTGGCATAATATTAAGATTCTTAACCTTCAAAAATTCAGCTACAGATTTTCTATCTTCAAAATAAGATTTCATCATATAGACCTTTTTTCTCAAAAATCTCCCTAAATCTTGTACTGTTTCATACTCATTTTGCACTTTGGGAGTCACAGGTCTTCCTATTCTTATTTTTATAGGACGCTCTCTTTTATTGAGCATTTCTGCAGGTATCATTAGCGTTTGTAAATCTGGATGCAATTTTGCTACTTTATAGAAAAGCTCACTATTTTTTGCATGAAAATACATTGGCACCACAGGGACCTTTGCCTTTTTAATTAGTTTTAATACAGGCTCTTCCCACTCTTTATCTTGAATTTCATTAAATTCATTATTTTTATTGGAAACTTCGCCTGCAGGGAAAATACCCAAACACTTTCCTTCTTGCAAATGCCTCAAAGCTTCTCTCATCCCTGACATACTGCTATACGCTTCTTTCCTATTTTCAAATGGATTTACAGAAATCACATAAGGAGCCATTGGTTTAATATTCGTCAAAAGGAAATTTGCCATTACCTTAAAATCAGGTCTAATTTCAGACAATATTTTACACATAATGATTCCATCCAAAGCACCTAAAGGATGGTTAGCCACTAAAATAAAAGGTCCTGTCTTAGGGATTTTTGCTAAATCTTCTTGAAAAGCTAAATATTTGATATTCAACTCTGATAAAAGGCTATCAAAAAAATCCTGTCCCTCCTTATTTTTTATGTCATCATACAGAGTGTTTATCTTGTTAATTTTTGCAAACTTCATAATCATTGATGCCATAGGATTTTTTAATACCCCCCATTTGTTCAACCCTGCCGCTAACGCTAAATCTTGTTTTGTAATTAAACTCATCTTTTTTCCTTAATTTATCACCATTTGAATGGTTCTTCTTGTCGTTTGCTCTAATAAAATTCTCTTTCCTTCATAAAATTTTTCCAAATTATTCAGATTTGCATTTCTAATCGTAAATAACGAAACATTTTTATAAATTTCTATATTAAAATCTGCCTTTAAATCTTTATTTAGTTCTTCTACATTCCCAAATTTATCTTCTAAACAAAGTGCTAAAGAAATTGCTGAATTTTGCATTAAAGAAACCTTGATATTATACTTTGCTAACAATGCAAAAATCAAGCTCATATGATCTTCTGCGATGAATGAAAAATCTCTCGTTGCAATCCGTAAAAGTATTTGTTTTTCCTTCAAAATATAACTTTCCAACTGCTGATTTTTCTCTGAAACACCTATTTTTGTACCTTCTTTCTCTGGATTGAGAAATGATTTCACAAAAAAGGGAATATTTTTCTTTTGTAAAGGCTGAAGTGTTTTAGGATGAATTACAGACGCTCCATAATATGCCATTTCTATTGCCTCTTCATAAGAAATATTGCACAATTGCTGTACATTCTCAAACTTTCTAGGATCCCCCGTCATCACCCCTGGCACATCCTTCCAAATCGTTACATCCGTTGCATTGAGACAATAAGCAAAAATAGCGGCCGAATAATCCGATCCTTCTCTTCCTAATGATACAATGAAATTATTCTCATCTGACCCCACAAAACCTTGAGTGATATAAGTTTTTTTAACATCAAGCTGAGCAATATTTTGTTCCGTTTGTTCCCAGTTCACTAATCCCTCTCGGTAATTAGCATCTGTTTTAACATAATCACGAGCGTCTAACCACTCATTCTCCCCTCCCTCCTTTAATAAATAAGCACTCAGAATTTTAGAAGAAATCACCTCTCCGCAAGTAACCACCTGATCATAAACAAAATTATAATTAGGAGATTTATTCCTTCTCAAAAAAGATTCAATATCATCAAAAAATATATCTATTTCATCTAATATTCCATGTCCTTTTTCAAATAAATTCTGAACAATTTCTACATGAGCTTGTTTTATCTTATCAATTTCTTTCCGATAATCTTCATTTGAAAAATATGCTTCCACTACCTTTTCTAAGGCATTGGTAGTCTTCCCTATAGCAGAAACTACTACAAGACACGAATCATACCCCTGACTTTCAAGAACTTTGACTACATTTTTTATTCCCTCCGCATCCCTTACAGATGCTCCTCCAAATTTGAAAATTTTCATTGAGAACCTTTTCTATTTTTTATTATTTACACTTAAATAGCTTTATTTTCTGATAAAAGCCTTTCAAAAAATTGTAATTTACAAAAATATTAAATAAGATTGAAATACAAAAGATTATTTTTTAATATATTTTTACGATTTTTGCAGATATTTTAATGTATCATTGATATAGAATGACAGATCAAACTTTACAATCTTTAGGTGAATTTATTATTGACAAACAAGATGATTTCAAATATTCTAGCGGTGAACTTTCTAGACTTTTAAGTTCTATAAAAATAGCCTCCAAAGTTGTCAATAGAGAAGTGAATAAGGCTGGAATCGCTGATATTTTAGGTAAGGCTGGAAATGAAAATGTACAAGGTGAAGAACAAATGAAACTAGATGTTTTTGCCAATGATATTTTCATCAATGCCCTTTCTCAAAGGGAGATTGTATGCGGTATTGCTTCTGAAGAAAATGAAAATTTTATCACAATAAAAGGCGGAGAAAGCTCTCACCTTAACAACTATGTAGTGCTAATAGACCCCTTAGATGGCTCTTCTAATGTAGATGTAAATGTCTCTGTGGGCACTATTTTTTCTATTTACCGAAGAGTAACCCCAAAAGGAACGCCTGTATCATTAGAAGATTTTTTACAAAAGGGCGAAAATCAGGTGGCAGCTGGATACATTATTTACGGTTCCTCTACAATGCTCGTTCATAGTACAGGAAATGGGGTTCATGGCTTCACCCTTGACCCTTCCATAGGAACTTATTTTCTCTCCCACCCCAATATGAAATATCCTGAAAATGGCCAGATATATTCTACCAATGAAGGTAATTCTCAAAAGTTTTCACAAGGAGTGAGAAACTATATTTTTTTCTGCCAAAAAGAAGGCTATACCTCACGATATATCGGCTCATTGGTTGCGGATTTTCACAGAAACATGATAAAAGGAGGGATTTATATGTACCCAAAAACATCCTCTGCTCCCAACGGAAAATTAAGACTTTTGTATGAATGCAACCCCATCGCATTTCTTACCGAACAAGCTGGAGGGAAAGCAATTGATGGACATCAAAGAATATTAGAGATACAACCAACCGCACTCCACCAAAGGACTCCTATTTTTTGCGGCAGTAAAAATTTAGTAGAAAGATTAGAAAAATTCATAGAAGAGAACTGAAGAATAAACAAATCACTATCTTTTTCATTCTTCGTTTTTTACCCTAACTAAAAATGTTTGCCCAATACGAAAAATATATTTTACATTTCAAACAACCCAGCGGAACTTCTCGTGGCATCCTTACCTCCAAAGAGACTTATTTTATAAAAATCACTCACCAACAAAAAGTAGGTATAGGAGAATGCGGTGTTTTTAGAGGTTTAAGCCACGATGATGTCCCTGAATATGAGCAAAAACTACAATGGCTTTGTCAAAACATCCATCAAAATTTAGATATTCTTAAAGATAAATTAAAGGATTTTCCTTCTATTCTTTTTGGTTTAGAACAGGCTTTACTAAATCTACATTTCGGAAAAGACATCTACTTCCCTAGCCTTTTCACTGAAGGTAAATCAGGAATACCTATCAATGGTTTAATTTGGATGGGAAGTGATGATTTCATGAAAAAACAAATTCAAGATAAAATAAACCAAGGTTTTCGTTGTATCAAATTAAAAATTGGTGTCAATTGGCAAACAGAAAAAAAAATAATCCAAGATTTAAGAAACAACTTTCCAAAAGAAATTTTAGAAATTCGTGTAGATGCCAACGGAGCTTTTGATTTACCCACTGCCCAAAGAGTCTTGGAGGATTTAGCCCAGTTAGAGGTTCATTCCATAGAACAACCCATTAAAGCTAAAAACCATAAAGATATGACAATTCTTTGCCATAACACTCCTACACCTATAGCATTAGACGAAGAGCTCATTGGCATAATTTCAACAATTCAAAAAGAAGAAATTCTAGATCAAATCAAACCGCAATACATCATCTTAAAACCATCTCTTATCGGGGGATTTAGTAGTTGTGATGAATGGATTAACCTTGCCGAAAGAAGAAATATCGGATGGTGGATTACCTCTGCCTTAGAGAGTAACATCGGACTTAATGCTATAGCTCAATACACTTATACAAAGCAAAATCCTATGCCTCAAGGGTTAGGAACAGGAGGGCTCTTCACTAATAATATTCCTTCTGATTTAGTAGTTATTGGTGAAAAAATTTGGAAAACCACAACAAATTCCTAAAAAAAACTATTCTTTTTATAAAAATTTATAATTCGTGTTAAACTTCGTTAAAATAACAAAATATTTTTTATTATAAGAATCTTTTTGCATTAAATTTGTATTAACAATGATAAAATGATTTGATATGAAAAACCAATTAAAAAAAATCGTTCCATTTGCAGTAGTTGGCGTTATTTCTGGGGCAACCACATTTGGAGCAATGAACTTCTTTGACAATAATCAAAATAGTACTGATTATTCTTATTTTTCAACCTCTAAAAAAGATGGGCAATTTGCAGGAATGAATGCCGCTGCCATGAATGATGATTTTGTAAAAGCTTCTAAAACTACCGTTCCTGCCGTAGTTACAATCAGAAACTATCAAAACAAAACAGGAATGAGCAATAGGGCAATGGAGCAAGATATTTTTGATTTTTTCTTTGGCGAAGGATTTAGAAATAATAAAAGTCAGCAAAGAGAAACTCCAAAAGATTTGCCATCTGGTCTTGGTTCAGGGGTTATCATCTCTCCTGATGGATACATCATTTCAAATAATCATGTGGTAGCTGGAGCATCAAAATTAGAAGTAGTTTTAAGTAATAAAAAAACTTATACTGCAAAACTTATTGGTACTGATCCCAGCACTGATATCGCCCTTCTAAAAATAGAAGACAAAGGACTTCCTTACCTTAATTTTGCAAATTCTGATTTAGTAGAAGTAGGACAATGGGTATTGGCCGTAGGAAATCCATTAGGATTAAACTCCACAGTAACTGCCGGAATCGTTTCTGCGAAAGGAAGAAGCATTGATTTA
>CAUTLL010000065.1:0-6520 GCA_963539275.1 uncultured Flavobacteriaceae bacterium | reverse complement strand
GAAGATACTATTTTTATAATAACTATCTTTACTCTAAAACTATACTCTCTAAAATCACTTGTGATTTCAGCTCTGTTTCTTTCCATTCTTTTTCTGGATTACTTTTCAAGGTAATCCCTCCCCCAATATAAATAACAGCCTCATTACTAAATATTTGCATACATCTAATATTCACAAAAAAGTAAATTTTCTCTGGCGTATCTATTTTAAGATATCCACTATAAAATTCACGAGAATATTGTTCTATTTCCAATATTTTTTGTTGGCAAAATTCCTTAGGTATTCCACAGACAGCAGGTGTAGGATGTAATTTTTCAATTAAATTATTCAATTTTTCTTTAGAAACTTTAACTTTAATTTCATTTTTTAAATGCTTAATTTTCCCTAAAATATGTTCTGTTTTATTTTTTATTTCTATCTCTTCCGAAAATTTTCCCAAAACACCTAATATATAACTCGTTACTAAATATTGCTCCTCTATCTCTTTCTCTGTCCATTCCTCATCAATTGGTAAAGTCCCAGCCAAGCTCATCGTTTCAAAAGTGTTTTTTTCTCGTTGAAATATTCCTAAAATTTCAGGAGAAGCACCGAGCCATAATTGCTCCTTTGATTTCCAAATATAACAAAATGACTGAGGGTATTTTTTACACAAATTAAGAAAAGTTTGAGCTAAATTCAGCCTATCAAAAGAAAATCTCAATGGTCTACTAACCACCAATTTTTGTAAATTATATTCCTCTATACATTCTATAGCTTTACCAATTTTATCTAAATATTCCTCTTTTTCGGGAAAATAATACTGAGTTTTTTTTATCGAATAATCAATATTTTCTAAAATTTCTATAAGTTGCTCTTCTTTTATTTCAGAAATCTCATCACAAAAAATATGGAAAATTTCTCCCTTATCAAAAGGAAAAAAAGAAGCCGTAGAATTTACTGCTTCTTGATTTTTCACATACCTGATTTTTTCCTCATTAGGCAAACGAAATATTAAAAATTCCATAAAATTTCATTTTAATAGATTTTGGGATTCCATTTTTCTGGATATTTTGGAGTAAAGTTTTTATAATACTCCTCCAATTCATCCATAATACTTTCAAATGAACGAGTTTCTAAATCCTCTACGCTTATCTTCTTCCCTAAATGAATTTTTTTTGTTCTAAAATCTGGTGCTCCCAAAACTATTGGTACTTTAGCTGTCATCGCCATATGATAAAACCCTAATTTCCATTTCGGAACCCAAGAGCGAGTTCCCTCTGGTGTAATCACTAAACTAAAATCTTCTTTTTTAAATAAATTAGCCACAAATTGAACCAAATTATTCCTCTGAGAGCGGTCAATCCCAATCCCTCCCATAGCTTTAATTATAAATCCATACCATGCTTTAGTATGAGCATTTTTGATAATTACACGCAATGGTTTTCCTAATTTCCAATATGCCAAATTCCCCAAAATATATTCTATATTCGCTGTATGCGGAGCCACAGCAAGAATACATCTATCCAAATTTTTTGCATCTCCATCCATTTGAATTTCCCAACCCATCAATTTCAAAACTATCGTGGCGATTATTTTTTTCATTGGTTCTCATTTTTGATATTATTTGACAAAGATAAGAATTTTTATTTTCCCTTAAAATTATAATTAAACGATTTATTAAATCATTAATTATTAAAGTTTTTTATAGTTAAACAAATCTAATATTTTTAATTTTCAACATTTTTTGAAACTTTATTTTTTGTAAATAAAAATCTATATTTGCTATTATATTTATAATACTATGAAATCAATAAAGTTTCCCACGCCTTATTCTGTCTTAATGATAGTAATCATTGCATCTGCTATTTTAACATATTTCTTACCTTCGGGAAAATATAACACATTAGAATACAATGATTTACAGAAAGAATTTATTATAAAAAGTAATAATAAAGAAGAAAGACTACCTGCGACACAACAAACTCTAACAGAAAAAGGTATAAGTATAGATATAAAAAATTTTGAGGAAGGAAAAATCAAAAAACCTATATCTATCCCTAATACATATCAGCAAAGAGAATCCAAACAACAAGGAATTTCGGAGATTATTTTTGCTCCCATTAAAGGGATTTATGAAGCTATTGATATTATCTTATTTGTTTTAATTTTGGGCGGATTTATCGGAACATTTAATAGTTCTGGAACTCTTAATGAAGGTGTAGGCTATTTAGCTTATCGTCTAAAAGGTAGAGAAGGAATTTTAATTATTATGGTTTCCGTTCTTATTGCCTTAGGCGGAACATCCTTTGGATTAGCCGAAGAAACTTTTGCTTTTTATCCTATTTTAATCCCTGTTTTTTTAGCAGCAGGATATGATTTATTAGTTCCGTTAGCTGTCATTTATGTAAGCTCTGCAGTTGGCACAATGGCCTCTACTATTAATCCTTTTGCTGTAATTATTGCTTCTGATTCCGCAGGTGTAGACTGGACTACAGGAATAGAAAGTAGATTAATTTTGCTAATTATTAGCTTGACAGTTAGCATTATTTATATTATTCGTTACGCCGAAAAAGTAAGAAAAAATCCAAAAGAATCATTAGTTTACGGTACTGAGATACCCTCTTCTTTATCCTCTAAAAAATTACAAGAAATTCAATATTTAAATTGGAAAAGCAAATGCTTATTGACTGTCTTTGGATTGTCCTTTGTAATTATGATTATTGGTGTTTCTCAATGGGGATGGTGGTTCCAAGAAATGACTGCTTTATTTTTTATTTCATCTATATTTATCGCTATTTTACAACAAACTAGTGAGGAAAAATTCATTGAACATTTTATTAACGGAGCAAAGAATTTACTCGGTGTTGCATTTATTATTGGTATTGCAAGAGGGGTTACCTTTATTCTCAATGATGGACAAATTTCTGATACTATTTTGTACTATTCTAGTAATTTAATAGATGGAATGTCTCCTTCCATATTTCTTATTATCTTGACTTTTATTTTTGCTGTTTTATCATTATTTATATCATCTTCATCTGGTATGGCAGTTGTTACCATGCCTATTATAGGAAGTTTAGCATCTGTTATTGGTGTAAATGGAGAAAGTGTTGTCAATGCCTACCTTATCGGCATGGGGTTGATGAGCTTCATTACCCCAACGGGGCTCATATTACCATCTTTGGCAATGGTCAATCTAAATTATAAACAATGGCTCAAATTTTCCTTACCATTAGTTATTATTTTAACAATTATAAGCCTTATGGTTCTGTTAGGCGAATATTACTTAAGCTAAAACAAAAATCCACTTATTTCAAAAGTGGATTTTTTAATTTATTGACGACCTGTAATAATTGAATCATTCGGATTTTCTATTCCTAAATCTCTACTTTGAGGAAAATAATCTAAATCTTGTACATCATCGTCATCATCTATATATAAAGCCCCTCTGCTATGGTCTATAACCTGTATTCCTATCGGCACTATCAGTTCATAATCCACCTCATAATCTCTCAATCTATGGGAATAAGAATACCCTATATAGTTAGGAAATAATACTTTACCATTTTTAATTTCCACTGGTACATTTAGGCGGATAGGATGATTATATCCCTTTGCTTCTTTTTTTATAATTAAGTAAGGTTTTTCTATTCCTACTTTTCTAACAATTTCTACATTAGGTATATCTTTCTTAAAGATTTTATTTTTATCTGAAAAAATATCATATCCATATGCCTTGAAATTTTGTGGAATATTTATTCGTTTTACATCAAGTTCTATTTTATTATTCACTGCATTCACTTGTATATTTTCTTCTTCATAACTTTCTCCTGCATAAAATACTGATATATCCGATGTTTTTATTCCTAACACACCTGCCGTTCCTATTAATGCAATAAATAATACCAATATTATATAACCAAAATTTCTGATTTTAGTTTTTGGCGAAAATAATTTAATGCTCAATGCTGAAAATATCAGCGTCAATATAGAAAATCCTAATAAAATCAGCCCCATCAATATATACTTCGCATCTTCTTCAAAAATAAGATCAAGTTTATCCATCCCAAAGATATTAAATACCCCCAACATACCAGTAACACTTAAAATCCCAATCAATGCAAATTTTATCGCGAATAAAGCAAAAATACCTCCGATTAACTTTCTTACGATGTTCCAAATTTCACTCCCCGCTTTTAAAATAGTCGGCTGATTATCTTTAAGGAATGTTCCTATTTTTTGACCTGATTCATTAGCGAAACGCACTGATTCTTCTTTAATATGTTCAAAATCTATTGGTTTTCCTTTCATTTTCAAAATATCAGAAGTAGTCTTTGCTTTCGGCATTGCTAATGCAAGGATAATATACAAAACTATTATTGGAAAAAAGCCTGTAATCAGCATACCTAAAAGCCAAATTACTCTCATAATCGTAACATCTATCCCAAAATAATGAGCAAATCCCGCACAGACTCCTGATATTTTCGCACCTTCTATATCACGGAAAAGCTGTCTTGTTTCCCCTCTATTATGATTTTTCTTTTTAGAAGAAGTTTTTTCAGAATAATATGCTTCCTCCTGCTCTTCTATGGCCTCTGGAGTGCCTAATTGGGCAATTACTGCATCTACATCTTCTACGATGACTACTTCTCTTTTCCCAATACTCGCCCTAAAAATTTCAGCTATTCTGATTTCTATATCATACATCACTTCTTCTACTTCTTCTTTCTCCAAAGAACGACGAAGAGCTTGTAAATAGTCATTTAATTTAATGTAAGCATGTTCCTCTATTACGAAAGAAAAACCCGCAAGTGCTACAGATATTGTTTTATTCATTTTAATTATTTTTTAGTAATTTGGTTAACGGAATTTGTCAAATCATTCCAAGTTTTTTCTAATTCTGCTAAAAATTCACTTCCCTTATCAGTAATTTGATAATACTTTCTTGGTGGACCTCCCGAAGATTCTTCCCAACGATAAGAAAGTACCCCTACATTTTTTAATCTTGTTAATAACGGATAAATTGTTCCTTCCACTACATTTAATTGTCCCTTTTTTAATGCCTCCATCAAATCTGAAACATACATTTCTCTTTGACTAATTAAACTTAAAATACAGAACTCCAAAATCCCTTTCCGCATCTGAGCCTTGGTATTTTCAATGTTCATCTTGCTAAATTTTATTACAATGTTAATTTATTTTCTCTTATATATCGCAAATATACAAATAAAAAACTACTATGCAATACATAGTAATAATAAAAAACAAATTAAGTGTTTGTCACTTGATTATCAATATAATATTTTAATAAAAAATACCCCCTGAAAAATTCAGAGGGTAATATTTAGTTTAATATTGCTCTAAGAAATATTTAAGTAAATCTGTAGTTGTTACCACACCTTTAAGTTCTCCATTCTCTGTCACTGGCACAGAATGAAAACTTTGTTCAGCTAACAACTCTGTCACTTCTCTAATTGTCTTATTTGGAGAAACACTCACAGGATTTTTAGCCATCACTTGCTCTATAGTATACATATCAAACACTGCTGTATCTATTCTTTTTTCATCATCTGATAATTCAGAAAAACTTATTTTCAATAAATCTGAATAACTCAATATGCCAACCAATTGATTACCATTTACTACCGGCAAATGTCTTACCCCATGCTCTCTAAATAAACTTTCTGCATCACTTAAATTATTTTTCGTAGTTAATGTTACTACTTCTTTTGTCATAATCTGAGATACTGGTACTCTGTGTTTCATAATAATTGATTTTTAATTGTTAAACTTACCTATTTTTTCCTATGTAAATTTAGGAAGTATATTCTGTTTTAACAATCTTTTTTTCATGATATTTGACATATTTTCATAAATAAAATAGAAATTGTATTTTTACAAAAAATTTCATAAAAATGAGAAAAATTCAAATGGTTGATCTCCAAAATCAATATTTCAAAATAAAAAATGAAGTAGATAATGCTGTTCTAAATGTTTTTGAATCAGCAGCTTTTATCAATGGTCCAGAAGTACATTCTTTTCAAGCAGAATTAGAAGAATATTTAGATGTAAAAAATGTCATTCCTTGTGCTAACGGAACAGATGCCTTACAAATTGCTCTCATGGCACTTGATTTGAAAGAAGGTGATGAAGTTATCACAGCTGATTTTACTTTTGCAGCTACTGTAGAAGTCATTCATCTTTTAAAGCTAAAAGCAGTTTTAGTAGATGTAAATTATGACACTTTTACTATTGATACTGAACAACTTAAAAAAGCGATCACCTCAAAAACAAAAGCAATCATTCCCGTACATTTATTCGGACAATGTGCAAATATGGAGGAAATTCAAAAAATTGCAAAAGAACATAAATTATATGTGATTGAGGATAACGCTCAAGCTATTGGTGCTGATTTTATTTTTTCTAACGGAGAAAAGAAAAAAGCAGGAACTATAGGCACTATTGGAACAACTTCCTTCTTCCCTTCTAAAAATTTAGGTTGCTACGGAGATGGTGGAGCCATATTTACAAATGATGATGA
>CAUTLL010000064.1:0-6544 GCA_963539275.1 uncultured Flavobacteriaceae bacterium | reverse complement strand
GAGTTTATTCAAAAAATAACTCAAGTAGACTTCCAAGCTGAGTCGCTAAAAGACCTTATTCATGACTTCGCCAAAGAGAAAGAATTAGGAATGGGCAAGGTGATGATGCCTCTGAGATTAGCACTCGTGGGTGAACTCAAAGGGCCATATGTTCCCGAAATTATGGAAATCATTGGTCCAGAAGAAACAATTGAAAGAATACAAAGATTGATAGAAAAACAAAGTCAATAATTTTTAGTATTTTTGAGGCTTAAATTTTATCCAATTTTAGATATGGAATATTTAGATTTTGAACAACCGATAAAAGATTTGATGGAACAATATGCAAAATGCATTGCAATGGGAGAGGATAGTGGCATAGATGTTTCAGCAACAAGCAAACAGATAGAAGATAAAATCATTAAAACTAAGAAGAAAATTTATGGTAATCTTTCTCCTTGGCAGAGGGTGCAGCTTTCTCGTCATCCAGATCGTCCTTATACTTTGGATTATATTCATGGTATTGCCGATGAAGGAAGTGTGGTAGAATTACATGGTGATAGATGTTTTGCTGATGATCCCGCAATGATAGGAGCTTTGATGAAAATAGATGGACAAAGCGTTATGGTTATTGGGACACAAAAAGGAAGAACTACCAAAGAGAGACAGCATAGAAGATTTGGAATGTCTAATCCTGATGGCTACCGCAAGGCTTTGAGATTAATGAAATTAGCGGAAAAGTTCGGTATCCCGATTGTTACTCTTATTGATACACCTGGGGCATATCCTGGTTTGGAAGCAGAGGAAAGAGGGCAAGGAGAAGCTATTGCAAGAAATATTTATGAAATGAGCCTTTTGAAAGTTCCCGTGATAGCTATTGTCATCGGAGAAGGTGCGAGTGGAGGGGCGTTGGGAATAGGCGTTGGGAATAAAGTATATATGATGGAAAATACTTGGTATTCTGTGATTTCTCCTGAGTCTTGTTCATCTATCTTATGGAGAAGCTGGGAATATAAAGAAACAGCAGCAGAAGCCTTAAAACTTACAGCTCAAAATATGCTCGATGAGAAACTGATAGATGGTATTATTACAGAACCTTTAGGAGGTGCTCATTATGATTGGGTAGAAACCTTTTCAAATGTAAAAAATACTATTGTGAAAAATATTAATGCTTATAAATCCTTTTCTGGTAAGGAACTTGCTATGCAAAGACAAGAGAAGTTTATAGAAATGGGACATTTTGAAGGTTAAAATTTGATTTGAAAGATAGTTTTACTCCTACACTTTTATTTAAGGTGTGGGTTTTTTTTAATGAAAAAAGATTATATCTTATATTTTTTTTCTTAAGATTATCAATAAAATTATTAAATTTGTGATTACAAAAAATATATAAATGAATAAGTATATAAAATTAGTTGTAGCTGCAATAATGGTTATTGGTGGAGTTTTTTTAATGTTTAATAGAGAGATTGGTTGGGGGATTGTGTGTATTGTTTTAGCTGCTATTCCTGTGCTTTTATTCTATAAAAATGAATATATTTTATTATCCATGTGGAAGATGAGAAACCAAGACTTTACAAAGGCGGCTGCGTGGGTGTATAAAATTACGGATTTTCAATCTCAATTGCATAGAAGCCAATATGGATACTATCATTATCTTATGGGGTTGTCTAAGGCAGAAATGCCTCTGCAGTCAGAGGTATATATGAAAAAAGCTTTGGAATATGGTTTAAGTATGAATCATGATAGAGCATTAGCGATGTTTAATTTGGCAGCGGTAGCTTTATCAAGAGGAAATAAGCATGAAGCACAAAAACTTCTTAATGAGGCAAAAAAACTAGATACGGCTGGGTTGTTGACAGAGCATTATAATACAATGAAACATCAATTAAAAATGCCGAGTATGCAAAAGCATATGCATAATCCACATATGAGACAAAGAGGCAAATACTTCTAAATTTTTAGAAGTATTTTTTGTATGTCTATTTCATTCAGGCATGCCCAATCTCCACGATAGCATTCTTTATTTCCGAAAATAGAACATGGTCTACAGGTAAGATCTTCTATTTGTATTATATCATTTTTACTTTGTCCATAACCTAGAAATCCTGCAAAAGGGTGTGTTTCTCCCCAGATAGAGATGCACCGTGTTCCAACTAAACTTGCTAAATGCATATTGGCGGAGTCCATAGAAATCATCACTTCCATATTGGCGATTTTTTGTAATTCTTCATTTAAGGAGAGTTTTCCTGCCAAGGATTCTGTATTAGAAATTTCTTTTTCCCATTGGGATAAAATTTCTATTTCATATTTCCCACCACCGAAGAAATATACTTTTTTAGTTTGGGCTAATTTTTTAGCTAATTCAAAGGATTTTTCTAAAGGAAGCATTTTGCCATAATGTTGGGCAAAAGGAGCAAATCCTATACCTTTTTTATTTTGAGATATAGGTCTTAATTGATGGGATAGAGTTAAAGAAAATCCCATTTTTCGGAAAATATCTGCATATCTTTCAGTGGTTTTTGGAAGTTGATATTTATTTAGATTAGATATCTTGATAAGCTGCTTTTTTTCCGTTCTACCTTTGTCTAGTTGATATACAGGAAGTTTTTTTAGCTTGAAAAAAAAATTAAGAATATTGGTGCGTAAAACTTGATGAAAATCTCCAACGATCTGTGGGTGATACTGCTGATAAAGCTCATTGCTTAATTTCTTTAAGCCTATAAGTCCTTTGTAATTATTAAGGTTTATTCCGTGAAATTTTAGGCGAGGAATATCACAAAAAAGAGCTTCAAAGTTTTTCCTAGAAAGCATAATGATTTCTGCATTAGGATTTTGTTCAAGAAATTCCTTTAACACAGGGACGAGCATAGCGACATCACCGAATGCCGAAAACCGATAGGCTAAAATTCTAATCACGATTTTAATTGATATGCTATGGCGTAGAACTTTATCTGTTTTATCATGGAAGAAAGCCCATTGGCACGAGAAGGAGATAAAAATTCTTGTAGCCCAATTTTAGAGATAAATTCAAAATCAGAATCTAAGATTTCTTGTGCAGAATGTCCGTTATAAACCTCAACGAGCAGAGAGATAATCCCTTTCGGGAGAATACCATCAGAATCAGCGAAAAAGAAAACTTTGCCGTCTTGCAATTCGGCATCTAGCCATACTTGTGACTGACAGCCCTTGATGAGGTGGTTCTCGTTTTTTTTATCTTCAGGCATCGCTGGAAGCTCTTTCCCCAACTCAATGATATATTCGTATTTCTGTTCCCAATCGGAGAAAAGATTGAATGTGTCTATTAACTCTTGTTGTTTTTCCTGTATACTCATCTTAGGATTTTTTAGAAAAGAATAAATAATAGATTTGTACTAGGGCTATCGTGGCATTAGGGATGATGATTGGCCAAAGCATACCGAGCATTACACCATAAACTACGAATAAGATACATCCTATAAGATTGACAATGCGGATATGAGTGATGTTTTTTAGCATAAAACTAACAACTAAAACCAAAGAGCCTAGATACCCTACTATTTGTGTTAAGTCCATGATTATTATTTTTAACGATGAGCAAAAATAAATTAAATTTTAGGATTTTCAAAAGAATTAATTTTAAAATACTATTAGGAGTACACGGAAAGAATAATCAGCTGTATAAGGGAGATTTTAATAGGTATATAAGTGTGAGTCAATAGGTATATACCCGTTGGCTAATGTATATATACCTATAAGCTCATGGGTATATATCCATAAATCATTGTGAATATATGAGGTGTTTAAGGCCGATATTTTTTGAGGGAGTTAAATTTAGTGAAAATATGACATAACGGCAGATAATTTTTTTGGTAAAATATTTGCAAAGATATACTTTGATATAAAAAACAATCACTAAATTAGTGGTTTAAATAATAGGAAAGAGTTATGGAAAATAGATTTTCAGAAGGATTGGAGAGAGTGCTTCAATATAGTAGAAATGAGGCGAATCGGCTGAATAGTGAGTTTCTGAATACCGAACATTTTTTATTAGGAATTATTGGAACGGATAACTCCGCAAGGGATATCTTGGAAATCCTAAAGGCAGATCTCGTTCAGATTAGAAGAAAAATAGAGAATATGAATGTCGGAGGGCATTTTCCTATGGGGCTTGATAAAAACATTGGTATTACTAAAATGGCAGACCAAGCCCTTAAAAGGGCTCAGTTAGAAAGTAGACAATACCGCAGTGAAAATGTGAATACAGTCCACCTTTTGTTGGGGATTTTGTATAAGATAGATGACCCTACGGCGAATATCTTAGAAGCATACGATATTGATTATGAAAGTGTCGTGGCAGAATATAGGGCAATGCTTAGAAGTAATGGGCAGTTGCCAAAAGTTGTTTTTGGAGAAGATGAAAGAGAAGAGCTGAGTTTTTCTCAGAAAAGACAAGAAGGAAATCTTTCTTCTCAAAAGAGTAAAACTCCGACATTAGATAACTTCGGAAGGGATTTAACTACTATGGCGAAAGAAGGGAAGTTAGACCCTGTGATTGGGAGAGATAGCGAGATTGAGAGAGTTTCCCAGATTTTAAGCCGAAGAAAGAAGAATAATCCTCTTCTTATAGGAGAGCCAGGGGTGGGTAAATCTGCTATTGCTGAAGGATTAGCTCTTAGAATTTATCAAAAAAAAGTATCTAGGATTCTTTATAATAAGCGTGTGGTAACATTGGATTTAGCGAGTTTAGTTGCGGGAACGAAGTATAGAGGTCAGTTTGAAGAAAGAATGAAAGCAATGATGACAGAGCTAGAGAAAAATAGAGATGTGATTCTATTCATTGATGAGTTGCATACCATTGTAGGAGCGGGAAGTTCGGCGGGAGCATTAGATGCATCTAATATATTTAAACCAGCCTTAGCAAGGGGAGAGATTCAATGCATAGGGGCGACGACTTTAGATGAGTATCGTCAGTATATTGAGAAAGATGGAGCGTTGGAGCGTCGTTTTCAAAAAGTTACGGTGGAACCTACAAGTGTAGAGGAAACTATTCAGATTTTGAATCAAGTTAAAGATAGATATGAAGAGCATCATAATGTTACATACACAGAGGAAGCGATTAAGGCTTGTGTAAATTTAACTTCTCGATATATTACAGATAGGTTCTTGCCAGATAAAGCCCTAGACGCAATGGACGAGGCAGGTTCTCGCGTATGTCTTAAAAATATGAAAGTTCCAGTGGAGATTACTTCATATGAGCAGAAGATAGAGGAGGTTAGGGATTTGAAGAGTAAGGCTGTGAAATCTCAAGATTATATTGAAGCGAAAAGATTGAAAGAGGAAGAGGAGAAGCTGATGATAGAGTTAAACTTAGCACAAGAAATTTGGAATAAAGAAATGAAGGGGAAAAAAGAGGTTGTGACAGAAGAAAATATAGCAGAGGTAGTTTCTATGATGAGTGGAGTGCCAGTAACTAAGGTGGGAAAGAATGAATTAGAGAAGCTAGCACAGATGAACAATGTGCTTAATGGAAAGGTGATTGGTCAACAAGATGCCGTTAAAAAAGTAGTAAAAGCGATACAAAGAAATAGAGTAGGGTTAAAAGACCCTAAGAAACCTATAGGGACATTCATTTTCTTGGGAAGTACAGGTGTTGGGAAAACAGAATTAGCAAAGGTTATGGCCAAGGAATTATTTGATTCTGATGATTCGCTGATTCGTATAGATATGAGTGAGTATATGGAGAAATTTGCGGTATCTCGTTTGGTAGGAGCTCCTCCTGGGTATGTAGGATATGAGGAAGGAGGGCAGTTAACTGAAGCGGTGAGAAGAAAGCCTTATGCTGTAGTTTTGCTCGATGAAATAGAAAAAGCTCATCCAGATGTATTTAATATTTTGCTTCAAATTTTAGATGAAGGACATGTAACGGATAGTCTGGGCAGAAAAGTAGATTTCCGAAATACGATTATCATTTTAACCTCTAATATCGGAACAAGAGATTTGAAAGATTTCGGAGATGGGGTTGGTTTTGGGACTTCGGCAAAAAAATCATCTTCTGATGCACGAGCGAGAAGTACTATAGAAAATGCATTGAAAAAAGCCTTTGCTCCAGAATTTTTAAATAGGATTGATGATATTATTTTCTTCAATGCATTGGAAAAAGAGAATATTCATCAGATTATAGACCTTGAACTGAACAAACTTTATGAGCGTTTAGAAAAGCTTAACTATAAAATAAAACTTACAGATGAGGCAAAAGAGTTTATTGTAGAAAAAGGTTGGGATAAAGACTTTGGAGCAAGACCTTTGAAGAGAGCGATTCAGAAATATGTGGAGGATTTATTGGCGGAAATGTTAGTTAATAAAGAAATGAAAGAAGGGGATAGTGTGATACTTACTCTAAATGAATCCAAAGATGGTTTAGTAGGAAAAGTAGAGATTTTATAATTTAATATTTAGAGCGGAATGAAATTTTTTATTCCGTTTTTTAGTTTTTTTTACTTTGGCATTATTCTTGATAAGTATATAACGAATGATTATTAACAAAGACACAAATGATTAAAAAATATCCCTTTGGCTATAAGAG
>CAUTLL010000063.1:0-6601 GCA_963539275.1 uncultured Flavobacteriaceae bacterium | reverse complement strand
GATTAGATGATTGGATAAAATCCAAAGAAATCTCTCGTTTAGACTTTATCAAAATAGATATTATAGGTCAAGAACTAAACTTGTTAAATGGAGCTAAAGAAACTATAAACCATTACAAACCAACACTTATGATAAAGATAGAGCAAGAATTTCATCAAGAAAACATCTGGGAAGTTATTTCTAAAATAAAAAATTTAGGCTACATTGCTCATTATTTACACCGAGAAAAATTCTGCCTTGAAATTCTAACTTCTGACATTTTAACCCAACAAAATACTATCTTTGCAAAAGATGATAGCCGATATATTAAAAACTTCATCTTCTTAAAAAACTGACAATGAGCGTTATTGTAAGACAAGGAATAAAATACTCTCTGATAGGATATTTAGGATTTTTATTAGGAACTTTTGCCAATTTCTTTATTTTTCCTTACGACATGGAATTTTATGGCAAATTAAGATTCATATTTCCAATGGCTGAGATGCTTGTACCTATCGTGGTTTTTGGGATTTCCTTTTCTAATGTTAAATTTTTTGCTCAAACCCAAAAAGATGGAAAACATCAAAATATGCTTTCGCTCTCTTTACTAGGAATTTTATTTAATTTTATCATTTTTACAATATTTTATTTTCTGATTTTCACTTTATTTCCTAATCTCAAACATAGTGAAAGCTGGAATGCTAAATTCTTAATTTTGCCCCTAATACTTTTTTTATCTATTTCTACGGTTCTGAACAAATATATTTCCAATTATAAACGAATCGCTATTCCAAACATCTTTGAAAATCTTTTTCCAAAAATTGCCAATATTGTAGCTTTTTCAGTTTTTTTCTTTATTGGAATCCCTGAAAATTGGGCTTTATTTCTATTCATCAGCTTCTTTTTTGTGGCTATGCTCGGTTATTTTCTATACAACAATAGATTAGAAAAATTCCATTTTGATTTTAATATAGAGTATTTTAAACAAAATCAACTTTGGCACCAGATTTTAATATATAGTTTTTTTGGATTTTTAGGGAATATAGGTAGTTTTTTGACCCTAAAAATAGCAAATGTGATGATTAGTGAATACATTAGTTTTGAACAAAACGGCCTGTATAGCAATATTTACTCCATCGTAGCACTCATTAATATCCCACAAATGGGACTCTACAATATTTCTGCTCCGATGATTAACAAACATCTTACCGAAAATACACTTCATGAACTTGATCGCTTTCATAAAAAAACTTCATTAAGTTTATTTTTCTTGGGATTTATTTTATTTTCATGCATTATCGTGGGCTTTCCGTTTCTGACTCACTTTATGAAAAATGGAATTTTACTCCAACAGTCCGAACCTATCCTATGGATTATCGGTTGCACCATACTATTTGATTTGGCTACAGGATTTAACAGCCATATTATTTCACTATCCAGATTCTATAAATACAATACTCTTTTTATGCTAATTTTAGCATGTCTAACAATTGGGTTAAACTCTATATTTTTGATTTATACTGATTTAGGAATTTTTGGAATCGCAATAGCTTATGCCACTGCTCTGACCTCTTTCAATCTCGTTAAAATCATCTTTAATTATCATCATTTCAAAGTATTTCCCCTTTCTTGGCCTATGCTTTGGGCTGTATTTTTATGCAGCATATCTATCGGTATTGTTTATTTCCTACCTAATTTTCAACACCAACTTGTTAATCTAATCTATAAACCTACATTAATTTTAGTACTTGTTTTTGTTGGAAATCATTTCTTGAAAATTTATCCAACAAAACAATATTTAGATAAAATAAAAAAAAATAAAGGGTAATATTAAAAATTACCCTTTAGCACTAAAAACAGCATTATGAAAAACTAAAAAAGCCCTTGTAATTCCTCTATTTTAATCATACCTTCATAAGTAGAAATCTGATTTTTTTCATCAATAAAAGTCCAAAACGGATAAGCGGGAACTCTCTTACCAGCCCATTCATACGCTACTTGATGAAGTCCTGAAGAACCATTAGAAATAAACTCATATCGTTTCCCTAAAAAAACAATATCTTTTTTATATTTTTCAGGATTAATACTGACAAAATATACTTTGTCCCAAAACTCTACTGGTAATTTTTTCAAATTTCGTTTCTGAATATGACACACTCCACACCAATCCGTGGAAAACAAAACCACTACGGGTTTCATTTTCTCTGCACGGAGATGTTCTACTTCTTCTAGTGTATTTATACTAATTTGAGCTTTTCCAAAAATGGAAAAAACAAGCATTATAAAAAGTATTTTTAGTTTTTTATTCATTTTTATTTAATTGTATAACTTAACCCTAAGAATCCTCTTATTCCTTGTAGAGAGGCATAACCATAAGTTGTATCAAAAGTATATCCATTAGGATTATTTACCACATCATCCTTACTTTTATCAAAAGGATCGAACGGTCTCAAAATAGGATTTTTAGGTTTGAAATTAAGTATGTTTTTAATTCCTCCATAGATTTCCAAATTTTTAGCTATTTTCTTCGATGCTTTGATATTTGCGATAGAATACCATGGTGAATATTCAGGTCTAAAGTCATTTTCTGCTACGGATAATCTCATTGGTCCATAAACTTGCCCCGTTAAATCCACCATGAAATCATCAGTAATTGCATAACTAACAGAATAAACTCCACTCCATTTAGGAGCATGAAGTTGTCTAATTCTTTCCCCATCTTGTATTCTAAATACATCCATATAAGTAGCACCTAACGACATCTTAAATCTCTTACCTAAACTCCAATCTATATTGGTAGATATTCCTCTATTTTCTGCATAACCATTAAGATTTTTATAGAGAATCTTATCTGAATCTGTTTCAAAATCACCCACAATTTTATTACTAAAATGAGAATAAAATATAGATGTATCAAAATTCAAATAACCATTTCCAAGTAACCACTTATAGACATGATTTACATTAAAATTGATTGATTTTTCTGGCTTCAATTCTTCCTCAATCACTACTTGTCTTGAGCCCGTCAATGCAGAATGATCTTCCGTAAAAAGGTTAACCACTCGGAAACCTGTTCCAAAACTCGTTCTAATATGATGTTCTCCTAAATGTGTTTTCCATGCAACTCTCGGAGAATGAATCCCTTTATGGTTTTTATCATAATCAAAACGATACCCTAACAATAAAGTATTACGCTCTCCTAATTTCCATTGGTCTTGTATAAATACTCCCGGCAAATAAATATTTTGAGGTTGATTAACTTTACCATCTGCAGAAAGTGTCCCCACTGAATTATCATCATAGTAAGTATAACGGAATCCAGAACCAATAAGCAAGTCATGATTTCCAAACGTAGGATTCCAATATGCTTGACCAAAAGCTACACTTTGTTTTGCCTTATAAACTCTATCTCCGTAAAAAGAATCTTGAAAATGATAGTTATACGAAAATTGTGTAAAAATCCTTTCCTTCAATGGTAACTGATATGCTCCAATTGCCTCAAAACGGTTAGTGTAAATACTTTCCCCATAAACCTCATCAGTACCACGATAAGAGTGATTCCATTGCATCTCCCCTCCTGCACGATCCTCATACATATATCTCAATGCTACAGAAGCTTGCCTTCCTTCTTTTCTTTGAAAATTCCATTTATTGAAAACCGATGTTCTCTTCTGCAAAGTAATATCCATGAAGTTATCATTATTGTAATCTACTCTATTATTATATAAAAAGTGATTAACACTCAATAATGATGAAACTTTTTTGCCTAAATTAAATTTCGCTCCTACATCAGCATTAAGTTCAGCCCAAGTAGTTCCATATACATCCGCTGTAAATTTAGGTGCAGACAATACATTTTTAGTAATAATATTAATCATCCCACCCATTGCTTCAGAACCATATAGTGAAGACGCAGGACCTTTCACCACTTCTATCCTATCTATCAAAGCGTTAGGAATCCCACTCAATCCATATACGGTAGATAATGAACTTACGATAGGCATACCATCTATTAAAACCATCGTATAAGGACCATCTAATCCATTTATTTTAATGTCTGAAGTTCCACAAACCGAACAATGAATCTGAGGCCTAACTCCATTAATCATCGCTACTGCTTCTATTAAATTCGGGGTAGGATTTTTTTGAAAAAATTTAGGAGTATAGATTTCTACAGGCACAGGACTTTGAGATTTACTTACTGTTTTCATCGTCCCTGTCATCACTAATTCATCTATATCCTTCTGTTTTACATTTAGAGAATCTATTTGAGCATTCATCACTCCACATAAAAACAATGCCGATAAAGGCAACAATTGTCGTCCATTCATATTTATTCTATTTTCAAATTTAAAAAGTTAGGCAAATCTAATAATTTTATTTCAACAAACAAATTTTTATTTAGAATTATTTTAAATTACGCGGTGTTTTTCATCTTTTTTATTTCTTATTATACATTTTTTTTAATACACTTGTAACACATATAATTTTGTAATATCATGAAAAAGAAACTAATGTCATTATTAGCTATTGCACTTTTAGCTTATAATGTAAATGCACAAAGCATTAAAGAACCTGAATTTGTAGGAGAAACTATTTTGGTGAAGACAGACAATTCTGTTACTCGTCTTGAAAAACATCTTGCCCAAAGCAGGAGAGTAGCATCTACAGGACTTCTACTAACAGGTATTGGTAAATATAGAGAACAAATCCAAATAGAAGGATGTTGTGCTAATATCAAGTTTAGCAAAAATGATAATGTTTATTTTATTATTAGAAATATTGATAATGCTACAGATCCTCTTGCTGTTATCAAAATATTCAAATTTGAACCTAAGAAAAATTTCCGCCGAGCAGAGTTAAATTCTGTAAGTAGTCTTGGAGGTACAGCGAAAGGAAACAATTTAGAATATGTTCCTTTTAGTGGAGAAAAATACGGAACAAGTTCTTATTTAGTTAAATTATCCGTGGCTAAACCTGGTGAGTACGGTATTATTGTGTTAAACCCTAATAATTTAGATCAGAAACAAACCGTAGTTTCTTCGTTTGCAATCACAGAATAAAAACTAAAAATCCCTAACTCATAAATGTTAGGGATTTCTATTTTCTATTAACTACCTACATTTCTTTTTTCAGGAATAAACCTGTGAGCGATTTTTCACATTGGATGATTTCTTCTGGCGTTCCTTCAAAAATAATTTGTCCAACATGCTTTCCTCCTTCAGGACCTATATCTATAATATGATCTGCCAATTTTATCACATCCATATTATGCTCAATAATAATGAAGGAATTCCCCAACTCCACCAACTGATTTATGGCATCCATCAATATTTTCACATCTTCAAAATGTAGCCCTGTTGTAGGTTCATCTAAAATATAAAGTGTACTACCTGTCTGTTTTTTGGAAAGTTCTGTAGCTAATTTTATTCTCTGTGCCTCTCCTCCTGACAGCGTCGTGGATTGTTGTCCCAATGTAATATATCCCAAACCTACATCTTTCAGTGTTTTTACTTTATTATAAATTTTAGGCATAGGTTGAAAAAACTCGACAGCTTCATCAATAGTCATTTCTAAAATATCAGAAATAGATTTTCCTTTATAGCGAACTTCCAAAGTCTCTCTATTAAAGCGTTTTCCGTTACAAGCCTCACAATGAACATAAACATCTGGCAAAAAATTCATTTCTATTACCTTTAAGCCCCCACCTTGGCAAACTTCACATCTTCCACCTTTGACATTGAAAGAAAATCTCCCGGACTTATAACCTCTAATTTTACTTTCAGGAAGTTCCGCAAAAAGATTGCGAATATCTGAAAAAACTCCCGTATAAGTTGCAGGATTAGAACGAGGAGTCCGTCCTATTGGTGCTTGATCTACATCTACCACTTTATCTATAAATTCTAATCCCTCAATACTTTGATAAGGCAAAGGTTCTTGAACCCCACGATAAAAATGCTTGTTAAGAATAGGATAAAGTGTCCCATTGATTAATGACGACTTTCCACTTCCAGAGATACCCGTTACTACAACTAACTTTCCTAATGGAATCTCCAAATCTACATTTTTCAAATTATTTCCTGATGCTCCCTTCAGCTTGATAAAATTTCCATTTCCATCTCTTCTTTTAGAAGATATTTTTATAGACCTTCGGCCTGTAAGATAATCCGCTGTAATTGTTTTAGCTTTTATCAAATCCTTTGGAGAACCTTGCCAAAGCACCTCCCCTCCATGCTTCCCAGCTTTTGGACCAATATCTAAAACCTCATCAGCTTCTAAAATCATATCTTTGTCATGCTCCACCACTAAAACCGAATTTCCGATGTCGCGGAGATTTTTTAGCGAATTGATAAGCCTTTCATTGTCTCGCTGATGAAGTCCGATGCTCGGTTCATCCAAGATATAAAGCACATTTACCAGCTGGGAGCCTATCTGTGTAGCCAGACGGATTCGCTGGGACTCACCGCCAGAGAGGGTTTTGGAACTTCTACTGAGGCTGAGGTATTCCAGACCGACATCTAGTAGAAATCTCAGTCTGGATTTTATTTCTTTTAGGATTTCGTAGGCGATGATTTTATTTTTATCGGAGAAAGTATTTTCTATATCATTCAGCCAGTCCATC
>CAUTLL010000062.1:0-6640 GCA_963539275.1 uncultured Flavobacteriaceae bacterium | reverse complement strand
TACCTCCACCTGCGGGAGTTTTCCAAGAAATAAGCCCTGGGTAACGGATACTTCTAATGTCTACATTATGTTTTTCGTGATAATATTCACAAAGTTTTTCTCCAGTGACTTTAGTTACTCCGTAGATAGTTGTAGGGTTTAGTGGAACCTCTTGTCCTACTTTAGCTCTTGGAATTCCTCTTCCAAAAACTGCGATGGAACTTGGCCAAAATATTCTTTTGATAAGTCCTTTTTTTGCCATTTCACAAAGATGAAGAAGAGGATTTAAATTTATATTCCAAGCAAGTAGTGGATTTTTTTCAGAAGTTCCTGAAAGTAAAGAAGCAAGATGATAAACAATGGATATATTATTTTCTTTAACAGTGTTTTCAATAGCTTGATGATCGGATACATCCAAAATAATATGTTTTTGAGCGATATCAACATTTTCTTTGATGTAAACATCAGACGCGATAATATTTTCTTTGCCGTAAATAGAGGCTAATTTCAGGGTAAGTTCAGTGCCGATTTGTCCGTTAGCTCCTGTAACAAGAATTTTTTCTGTATATGATTTCATTTTGATGAATTTGGGTGCAAAAATACTAAAAATAGCAAAAAATAAAAAACCTTTAACAATTGTTAAAGGTTTTAAACACCAAATCACAAAATATTAATATGAAAAAAATTACTATTTCTAATAGTCTTGACTTTAGTGACCTGGCTGGGATTCGAACCCAGGACCCATACATTAAAAGTGTATTGCTCTACCAGCTGAGCTACCAGGTCTTAACTGAAAGTTTACTGTTTTTCAGTGGTGCAAAGATAAGTAAATTTTTTAAAGTTCAAAATTTTTTAGCAAATTTGTTGAAAAATTTATGATGACAATAAGTTTGATTGGGTACATGGGAAGTGGTAAAAGTTTAATTTCCAATAAATTAATTAGTATAAAGAAAATAAAAAAAATTGATTTAGATTTTGAAATTTCTAAGGAATTAGGACTTTCTATCCCTGAAATTTTTGAAAAAAAAGGGGAAATATTTTTCAGGAAGAAAGAAAAAGAGATTTTGGAAAGGATTTTTTCTTTGAAAGAAGAGTGTATTTTGAGTTTGGGAGGAGGAACTCCTTGTTATTATAATAATATAGAAATTATTAATGAAAATAGTATAAGCATATATCTAAGAGCGAAGATAGATACATTGGTGAAAAGACTTTTAGAGGATAAAATTCATTGTCGTCCGTTAATAAATGGAATACCTGATGAGCAGCTACCTGAATTTATTGGTCAGCATCTTTTTGAGAGAAATCACTTTTATAATCAAGCGAAAATTATCATTGATACAGATAATCTCACGGCAGAAGAAGTGGTAGATGAGATTTTATCTAAAATATAGTTTATGTTATAGATGAGAAAAAAGGATAGCAAGATGCTATCCTTTTTTATTTCTTTTTGCTTTTTGTTTTTGTTGGTTTCTATTGGCTCCGTATTTTTTAGGAGGTTTTCTTTTGCTGGGACCTCCGAGATTTACTTTTTTGTTTTTTGCTTTTTTATCATGGAAGGCTTCTCCTCTTTCTATGGGTTTGAGGATATTAGGATTTTTCATCTTGATGACTTCCTTTTCGGAGGCGATTTTTACGAGAGAGATAGGGACTTCTTCTTCGGGGAAGTCTTCTTTTGGGATTTCTTTGTCCATGAGAAGTTCTATATCCAAGATTAGGGTTTCTTCTTTTGGAGTAAAGAAACTGATGGCATTCCCATTCTTATCGGCACGACCAGTTCTTCCAATTCTATGAATATATTGCTCGGAAGATTCAGGGATTTCAAAGTTAAATACATGGCTTACATCAGGAATATCCAGTCCACGAGCCATAATATCGGTGGTTACAATCCCTCTCAATAGGTTTTGAGAGAAATCCGCCATGGTTTTTAATCGGAAATTCTGGGATTTATTAGAATGAATCACCCCGAATTCACCGGGAAACTCCTCTTCTAATTTAGTGTAGATTAAATCTACATGTTTCTTGTTATTTGCGAAAATGAGAATCTTCTCCAAATTATTTTTCGTTCTTAATAAATGAATAAGGAGGTTCAACTTTGTATTAAAGTTGATGACCGGAATGGCAGATTGTGCTATCTTCTCTAAAGGGGTACCAGGACGCACCAATGAGATTTCCATCGGATTCTTAAAGTATTCATCGAGCATCTCATCAATCTGGTCGGTCATTGTAGCGGAGAAAAGAATATTTTGTCTTTTCTCGTTCATCATGGTAAATATATTGGTGAGTTGAGTTTTGAAGCCTAAACTTAGCATTTCATCAAACTCATCAATGACTAATTTCTTCAAGTCTTTGAAGTGAAGTACATTATCTATTGCTAAATCCATCACTCTACCTGGAGTTCCTACAAGAATATCTACTCCTTCATAGACTAAAAGTTTTTGAGTATTGATATTTACTCCTCCATAGACCCCTAAAATACGAATATTCATGTCTTCGGTGAGTTTTTCTAAGACTTCTGAAACCTGTACTACTAACTCTCTTGTAGGGACTAAAATAAGAATTTTAGGCTGGTTAGAAGCAGAGTATTTATACTCTTTAAGGATAGGGAGGAGGTATGCCAAGGTCTTTCCTGTCCCTGTCTGAGCAATTCCCATGATGTCTTTACCTGAAAGAATAGGTGAAAAACATTTTTCTTGGATAGGAGTAGGTTGGGAAATATTTAATTTATTGTTAAGTGCCGAAACTAAATGCTTCGGGAGGTTGAAATCATTAAAATTTGAGGTCATTTATTCTTATGTATCTATTTTTTATCTTCTATTCCAAATTTTCTCCAAAGACTTTGAGCTATATCCAGCTTTATTCTTTTTTTCGTATCGTTATAGATGGTTTCTAATTCTTTTATCTTGCTGTCTAATTCAGCGGTCTTCTTTTTCAGTTCAGCCTTCAAGCTCTCTTGTTTGCTGTTAATAGTTTCTATTTGGTTTCTCAATTTTTCCAAATCATCAGCCGTAGTAGATTTAATCCCTGATGGTAAAGAATTTTTATATTCTCTTAAGCCATCAATTAAAGTTCTGGTTTCTGTGATTCTTTGTGCATATGATTTTGTAGCCATAATGGTGTAATTTTAATTTTTATAAGTTCCCTAAATAAAAAGGTATTTGTAATAAATGGTTTTCAATCTTTCCTATGGGTTAGGGTGTCTTACTTTTCTTTTAGGGCAAGTTTCTTTTTATTTAGGGAATATCCCTTTTTTATTAAGGAAGGTGTCTTTTTATTTGAGATAAATAACTTTTTGTTTAGGGAAGTTATAATGTTTAATTTTATAAAAGTAATTAGATAAATTATTGCTGATAAAACTTACTATTTTTGAATACTTCAGTCCATTCGTTAATGAATTTTTCTGGAAGTTTCTTATTTTTTAGTGCAACGCTTATGATGAATAGATCATCTTTTCCTTTTATAAGGAAATATAGTTGAGATTCTTTATCTTTAGGAGCGCTTTTATAGTAATCTACTTCATTTTTGAAGATAATATAATTAAGTTCTCTTTCAACTTCTGTGAATTTTGCTCCGACAGCTTTCTCATTAAAATCTTTAAGTAAGGATTGTTTTAATAAATCTAATGAAACAGAAGAGGCGTTCTTGATGGTCGTAATAGTAAAAATGATAGAATAATTATCAAAGTTTTCTTTCTTAGGAATCCACTCCCTAAATATGATATCTTCATTTTCTTGATGATGTTTTAGGGTTAATTCATATTTTTCAGGAAAAGGAATGATAATGGAATCTCTTTTTTGTGAAAAAACAAAAAGAGAAATAAAAAGGGTTAATAAAGATAATTTATTTTTCATGTCGTTAATGATTTATTCTTACAATATTGCTTCTCTGATTTTGGTTAATTTTCCAAGTAAATCGTTTAATTTGTCTAATTTCAGCATGTTTGCTCCATCGGACTTCGCTTCGCTTGGGTTGGGGTGAGTTTCTATAAAGATACCATCAGCCCCTACAGCAATACCTGCCTTAGCGATAGTTTCTATTAGTTCTGGTCGCCCTCCGGTAACACCACTATTTTGGTTGGGTTGTTGTAATGAGTGGGTTACATCTAAGATGACAGGAGCGTACTGCTTCATGGTAGGAATGCCTCTGAAATCCACAACTAAATCCGTGTACCCGAAGGAGTTACCTCTCTCTATAATGGCTATTTTTTCATTCCCTGAATCAATAACTTTCTGCACGGCGAATTGCATCGCTTCGGGGGAAAGAAATTGACCTTTCTTTAGAGTTACGCACTTGTTGGTTTTCGCTGCGGCAACTAATAAATCTGTTTGGCGAACGAGGAATGCGGGGATTTGTAGTACATCTACGAACTGGGCAGCCAGAGCAGCATGCTCGTTCTCATGGATATCCGTAGTGGTAGGGATGTCAAAAGTATCGCCGACCTTTTTTAGGATTTGGAGAGCCTTTTCATCTCCAATTCCTGTGAAGGAATCTACTCGGGAGCGATTGGCTTTTTTGAAACTCCCTTTGAAGATATAAGGGATTTGATATTTTTCGGTAATTTTTATGATTCTTTCAGCAATGTCCATTGCCATTTCTTCGCTTTCTATGGCACATGGTCCTGCGATAAGGAAGAAATTTTTAGAATCTTTATGCTTGATGTTTTCTAAATGCTGTATCATGACATTTTTAATTTATTTTATTCTTTCGTAAAGGTTATAATCTGTCCCAGAAGGTTTTAATTTATATATTTTTTCTAAGATGATATAATCGCTATTGAGGTGATTGTTAATTCTAAACTCTTTTAGTAATTTATAATGCTTTTTGTAATAGTTGGCATTTTCTCCTTCAAATAAATCTTTATAAGCAAGGAGGTATTTTGGTTTCCTTTTTTTTACGGTGTTAATCCAATAATTCGGTTTATCTTTAATGATTTCTTGTTGAATTTCCTTATCTACTAATCCGACTTCATCAATGGTTTTTAGACCAGAGAAATAAGGCACGAAACCAGCAGGTTCTAACAAAATCCATTGGTTTTTATCTTTTTCATATTGATTAAGGAATAATCCGATGTGTCTTCGGTAGTTCCATTCGCCATTTCCTGTAGTGATAGAATGAATGGTCTGGAAGAGAAGCATCGGAAAGAAATATACAATAAGAAATAAAGCTCCGCAAAGGTATTTTTTAGTTTTTAATTCTAAAATAAAGATGAGGACAGAAGTAAATAATAAAATCTGTGGTACCCAATAATACCAGTCAAAATAAGATTTTTGAGAGAGGAATATAATTTGTTTAATCCATGCAAAGATGAAGATAATCCACAGAAAGAAGTTTCTTTGTTCTTTTTGTCTTATAAGAAAAATGAAGCATAATAGTTCAAATAATAGTACTAAAATAGTAAAAGGATTAAAATTTCCAGGAACTTTGAGCATCCCCCAAAAATTTCCTAAATTTATTAGGAAATAATTTACATTTTGAGTAAAGGAATAATCTTTGTCATAAGTTAATTTCTTTGCTAAAATGGTGTTATTGACTAATTCTTCAAAGTAAAACCAGTTGAATGAAATCAAAATACTCACGGCGATAATTCCGCTAAGGATATACTCCCAACGGATTTTCTTATTCCAAACAATATCCACTAAAAATACAATTCCGAGGAAGATTACGGTATCTAATCTTGTAAATAAAATAAGTGAAGGGAATAGCCAAATTGCCCATTTTTTGTTCTGATAAAATCCGAAATAGAGTAATGCCATTTCTAAAAAGAAAAGAATGCCATATTCCATTCCTAAAATAGAAATTTTAATGGAAGGAGGAAGAAGTCCAAACATTAAAATGAAAAATGCTTGTTGCCAATAATTTTTTAGAAGTATCTTAGATAAAAAGTAACTCCCAAAAGTGAAAAGAATAGAGTTAAATATTAAAATGGGATAAATAAAACCTTCCTTTCCGAAAATAAGATTAAAAAAGTAAGATATAAAAACATAAAGGTGTGTAGTAGAGGCGGATATTTTAGTTTCTCCATTAAAGCCAATAACTCCATAATCTAGTAAGTTTTGAGCTACACGCCAAGTAATAAATGCATCTTCTTGAATGTGATGGGTAAGAAGAAAAAATAATTTTATAATGACAGTAAGTAATGCAAAAAGTAAAGGGATTTTGATAGAATTATCTAATTTTTTCATAGGTAAATTAATATTCGGCAAAGATAGTTTATAATTTTCAAACTATCTAAAAAGGAGAACCTTTTGGGATGTGCTATTAATCTTCTGTCAGTTGTACTTTTTTATTTGAGTAAATCATTTATGCAGAGTCCTATCGTATAATTAAATTTATTTTGATACGCTCAAAGTTGATGTTTTATAATTAGTTTATGCTTTTTTGTTAATTGAATATAGTGTTTGATTACTTTTATGCTTAAAAAATATTGTGAGTAAAAAAATAGGATGAATTTATAAACAAAAACCACTGATAAATTGATATTCAATCTATTAGTGGTTTAATTTGTGAACGCGGAAGGAGTCGAACCCTCAACCTTCAGAGCCGTAATCTGACGCTCTATCCAATTGAGCTACGCGTCCCTATATTGTTTTGCAAATATAATACTTTTTTATTTTCTTTGAAGTATGAAAATAAAAAAAATATTTACTTTTTTTGTGTTGATTCT
>CAUTLL010000061.1:0-6693 GCA_963539275.1 uncultured Flavobacteriaceae bacterium | reverse complement strand
ATTGGAATTTTAGGAATGTCTTGTAAGGGAACCTTAACCGATGCTAATTACCAAAATGAAGCACTCAAAATCATAGAAACCCACCCTAATATAATGGGATGTGTAGCACAAAATCAAGTAAGTGATAACATTCTCCTTTTTACCCCAGGTGTAAATTTAGAAACAGCAAATGATAATAAAGGGCAACAATATAACACTCCTGAATATGTTTTTAATAATTTACATACAGATTTTATCATCGTTGGCAGAGGCATATATCAATCTGAAAACCCCGAAACAGCCGCAATAACTTACAAAAATGCTGGGTGGAAGGCTTACAAAAAATCATTATAAATAATAAAGACCGAGAATTTCTCGGTCTTTTGTTTTTCTATGAATTAAGAGACTTTCACTACAAAATAAGTTTTTTTACCTTTTTGAAGAAGTAAAAATTTATTCCCTATAAGATTTTCTTTCTCTACCACAAAACTATCATCTACTTTATTCTTATTGACAGAAATAGCATTCCCTGTTAATTCTCTTTTAGCCTCTCCCTTGGAAGATAGAAAGCCTGATTTTTCAGAAAGTAAATCAACGATTCCCACTCCGATAACTTCAGATTCACTCAATTCTTTTTGAGGCACTCCTTCAAAAATCTCTAAAAACAAATCCTCATTTAAAGACTTCAATTCATCTGCGACGGCATTACCAAACAAAATATTTGAAGCCTTAACAGCATTATCCAAATCTTCTTTAGAGTGAACCGTAATGGTGATTTCTCCCGCCAATTTCTTTTGTAAAATTCTCAAATGTGGTGCTTCATAGTGCTGTATCGTAAGATTTTCTATTTCTTCCTTACTAAGCATAGTGAAAATTTTAATATATCTTTCAGCATCAGCATCCGAAATATTTAACCAATATTGATAAAATTTATATGGCGAAGTTCTTTTCGGATCAAGCCAAATATTCCCCCCTTCTGATTTTCCAAACTTTGTTCCATCAGCTTTGGTGATGAGCGGACAAGTCATCGCATAAGCTTTACCGCCATCTATTCGGCGAATCATCTCCGTACCAGTCGTAATATTTCCCCATTGGTCAGAACCTCCCATCTGCAGTGTTACTCCTTTTTCCCTAAAGAGATGTAAAAAATCATATCCCTGAATCAATTGGTAAGAAAACTCCGTAAAGGACATCCCTTCTGTATTTTCATTCGGGTCAAATCTCTTTTTCACAGAATCTTTTGCCATCATGTAATTTACCGTAATATGCTTTCCTATATCTCTGATGAAATCCAAGAAAGAGAATTTGCTCATCCAATCATAATTATTCACCATCTCAGCAGCGTTCTCTGCATTACTGGTAAAATCTAAAAATTTAGACAACTGCCCTTTTATCCCTGCAATATTTTTCGCTAAATCCTCTACTGTTAAAAGATTTCTCTCTACCGATTTTCCTGATGGGTCGCCAATCATCCCCGTCGCTCCCCCTACCAATGCATAAGGTTTATGCCCACAGTTTTGAAAGTGTCTTAAAATCATCACCCCTACCAAATGACCGATATGCAATGAATCTGCCGTAGGATCTATCCCTACATACGCCTTTTTCACACCTTCCATTAGATGCTGCTCAGTTTCAGGCATAATATCTTGTATCATTCCTCTCCATTGCAATTCTTGTACAAAATTTTTCATATATTTATTTTATTCAATTAACAAATTTCATGTATCTTTTTTCAAATCCAAAAATTACTCAATACCTACATTAATAAGATTTTGTCTTACTTTTTCATAATCAAGTTTAAACTAAAATCAAAACATATTTTCTCATCATTACTTTTTTTTAGTTACACAAAAGTAAAAAATAAATCTTATTTTTGTAGATTAAAATAAAATTTAATGAAAAGAATTGCCAGTTTCACAATAGACCATTTAAAATTACAAAGAGGAATTTTTGTTTCTCGTAAAGATTTTGTAGGAAATGAAGTACTAACTTCCTTTGATATTAGAATGAAAATGCCTTACAGAGAGCCTGTTTTAGGTATTGCAGAAATTCACACTATGGAGCATTTGGCCGCGACTTGGCTCAGAAATAGCAACTGGAAAGAAAAAATCATTTATTGGGGACCTATGGGCTGTATGACAGGCAATTACCTCATCTTAGCAGGAGATTACAAGTCGGAAGACATTATAGAATTAATGACAAAAATGTTTGAATTCATAAGAGATTTTGAAGGAGATATCCCTGGCGCTTCCGAAGTAGAATGCGGAAATGTCTATTGCAATAACCTTCTTATGGCAAAGTTTGAAGCAAAAAAATATTTAGAAGAAGTTCTCTACAATCTAAAAGAAGAAAATCTCAACTATCCACAATAAAATTGATTAAACTAAAAAATAATATTAAAGTTGTCCCAATAATAACGGACAACTTTTTGTTTGAAAAACTATTTATAAAGTTGAAAAAAAAATCTTAAATTTGCTCATTATATAAAACAAAATTTATGTCAGCTCCAAGTTTAGCAAAGGGAACTCGTGATTTTACTGCACAAGAAATTTATAAAAGAAAATTTATCATCAATATTCTCCAAAAAAACTTTGAACTTTTTGGTTTTCAACCTTTAGAAACACCAAGTTTTGAAAATTTACCCACCCTTACAGGGAAATACGGAGAAGAAGGCGATAGACTGATTTTTAAGATATTAAATTCGGGAGATTTCACCTCAAAAGTGAATGAAGAGGATTGGCTCACCAAAAACGCTAAAAAACTCACAACTCAAATTTCTGACAAAGCATTGAGATATGACCTTACCGTACCTTTTGCAAGATTTGTAGCGATGAACTATGGTAAAATGACTTTCCCTTTCAAGCGTTATCAAATTCAGCCAGTATGGAGAGCTGATCGTCCACAGAAAGGGAGATTTAGAGAATTTTATCAATGTGATGCCGATGTTGTAGGGTCTTACAGCCTTTGGCAAGAAGTGGAATTGATACAACTTTATTTGAAAGGCTTTCAAGAATTAGGAATTCCTGTAAAAATCTGTATCAACAACCGAAAAATCCTTTCTGGATTGGCCGAGTATGCTCAAATTTCGGAGCAATTGATAGATTTTACCGTAGCTTTGGATAAATTGGATAAAATCGGAAAAGAAGGAGTTATCAAAGAAATGCAGGAAAAGGGCCTCTCTGACACCGCCATACAAAAATTAGATTTCTTATTTGAAAACCTTTCGACAAAAGAAGTTTTAGCATTGCTTAAAGAACATTTTCAAAATATAGAAATCGGTAAAAAAGGAATTCAAGAATTAGAATTTGTCCTAAACAACAGCACGGAATTAGGGGTAAAATCGGAGGATTTAATTTTTGATATTACTTTGGCTCGTGGATTGGATTATTATACTGGTGCTATTTTTGAGGTAAAAGCACAAGGAGTTCAGATGGGTTCCATAGGAGGAGGCGGAAGATATGATAATCTTACCAAAGTTTTTGGGGTAAAAGACATGCCTGGTATAGGAATCTCTTTCGGTTTAGATAGAATTTATTTGGTAATGGAAGAATTGGGACTTTTTGCCCAAAATACAAATTCAGAAATTAAATATCTTTTTGCCAATTATGGAGAAAAAGAAGCCCTATCCTCTATGAAAATCATCAATTTATTAAGAAATAAAGGAATTTCTGCGGAGCTTTACCCCGAAAGTGTAAAACTGAAAAAACAATTTACCTACGCTGAAAAAAAACAAATTCCATTCATTGTTTTCTATGGTGAAGAAGAAATTAAATCCCAACAAATTACCATCAAAAACTTAGAAAACGGAGAACAAGAAACGATAAGTTTAGAAGATTTTCTAAATAAATCATAATATAATTAAAATCAATAATTTAGAACAAATGTCAATATACATAGATACTGAGCAAATTTCATTTCAAGACTTTAAGAATCAAATTTTAGAAGACTATCGTTTAGGGAGAATTTCTCGTGAGGCAAGTTATTTAACACGAAAAGAGGTCTTAACAGGAAAAGCCAAATTTGGTATTGTCGGAGATGGGAAAGAACTTCCACAATTGGCTATGGCGAAGGTTTTTCGTAATGGAGATTGGCGTTCTGGCTACTACCGAGACCAAACTTTCGCATTAGCAACGGGCATTTTGACGATTGAGGCCTTTTTCGCTCAACTTTATGCGGATACAAGCGTTGAAAGAGAACCAGCATCGGCAGGAAGACAAATGCCTTGTCATTTTGCCACTCGCTCTCTGAATCCAGATGGCAGTTGGAAAGATTTAACCAAAATGAAAAATATTTCCTCTGACATTTCCCCTACGGCAGGACAAATGCCAAGACTGTTAGGTTTGGCTTTGGCTTCTAAAGTTTTCAAGGAAGTAACTTTTGAAGGCTCAGAGAAATTCTCACAGCAAGGAAAAGAAATCGCTTTTGGAACCATTGGCGATGCCTCTACCGCAGAAGGACATTTTTGGGAAACAATGAATGCTGCTTGTGCCTTACAAGTACCTATGATTATGTCTATTTGGGATGATGGCTACGGCATTTCTGTACCTACTCATAACCAAAGGGCTAAAGCAAACCTCGCCGAAGCATTATCAGGATTTCAAAGAAAAATAGGAGAAAACCAAGGCTGTGAAATCATAGAAGCAAAAGCATGGGATTACCCTTCATTAATGGACGCTTATGCAAAAGCAGAATATTTTGCAAGAAAAGAAGGAGTACCAGTATTAGTACATATTACAGAAGTTACTCAACCTCAAGGACATTCTACTTCGGGGTCACATGAAAGATACAAAAACGAAGAAAGGCTTAATTTTGAAACAGAATTTGATTGCTTAAATAAATTCAAAGAGTGGATACTGAATTACTCTATTGAAATAGATGGTGAAACTCAAATATTAGCCACTTTAGAAGAATTAGATAATATTGACAGAGAAGCTAAAAACTATGTAAGAGAAAAACAAAAAAAGGCTTGGGCAGATTACAGAAATTCTATCCAAAACATTCAAGGACAAGTTTTACCTTTGATAGAAGATTTAAAATCTCAAAAGGAAGCAGCTGATTTATTAGAAAACTTTTCAAAATTAGTAAGTATCGGTAAGAAAGAAATTTTTGCCTTAACAAGAAAAGTTCTTTGGGCAACAAAAATTCAAAATTCAGAGAAAAGACAAAAATTGCAAGAAATTTATCAAAAACTCCTAAATACAGAAACAGATAATTATTCTTCACATTTATATAGCGAATCCAAATGGAGTGCTACCAAAGTCCAAGAAATAAAACCAATATTCAGTGAACAATCAGAGTTAGTAGACGGAAGGGTAATCATCAGAAATAATTTTGATAAAATTTTTGAAAAATATCCTGAAACTTTGATTTTTGGTGAAGATACGGGGAACATAGGTGATGTCAATCAAGGTTTAGAAGGTCTTCAAAAAAAATATGGTTCTACGAGAATTGCCGATACAGGTATCCGCGAGGCTACCATTTTAGGGCAAGGGATTGGATTGGCGATGAGAGGTCTTCGCCCAATCGCTGAGATCCAATATTTAGATTATATTTTATATTGTTTACAAGGAATGAGTGATGATTTAGCCACTCTTCAATATAGGACAAAAGGAGGTCAAAAAGCCCCTTTAATTGTAAGAACAAGGGGGCATCGTTTAGAAGGCGTATGGCATTCTGGCTCTCCGATGGCTGGTATCTTAAATTTAGTGAAGGGAATGATGGTTTTAGTACCAAGAAATCTTACCCAAGCCGCAGGATTTTATAATACTATGCTAAAATCTGATGATACAGCTCTAATCATTGAGCCACTGAATGGATATCGCTTAAAAGAAAAACAGCCCGATAACATCGGAGAATTTACTCTTCCTGTAGGAAAAATAGAAATCACTAAGGCTGGAAAAGATATTACAATAGTAACTTATGGCTCCACTTGGAAAATAGTAATGGAAGCAGCTAATGAATTAGAGAAACTTGGAATAAATGCTGAGATTATCGATGTACAATCACTTATTCCTTTTGATATTACAGCAGAAATCTTAGAAAGTGTTAAAAAGACCAATCGTCTCATGGTCATAGATGAAGATGTAGAAGGTGGAGCTTCAGCGTATATTATGCAACAAATTTTAGAGAAGCAAGGTGCTTTCAGATATTTGGATAGCCTACCGACAACACTCACAGCCAAAAATCATAGACCAGCATATGCTTCAGATGGCGATTATTTCTCAAAACCATCCGTGGAAGATGTTGTAGAAAAAGTTTATGAAATTTTCCATGAAAGCAACCCTGCAAAATTTCCTAAAATAATATAATTCAAAAAAATCCTATGAAAATTCATGGGATTTTTATTTTTAACAAAATAAATTATGACAGAAGAAAGATTAAAAAATATCATTGAAAAAGAAATTATTCTTAACAAAACAGAAATATTCTTAAAAGAAGCCAATAGTTTTTTAACCCAATGGAAAAAACAACAAAAAGAATATAAACTACTATTAGATTACTATTATAGTGAACAATGGCAAAAAGATTTTTTTGTAAGTAACGAAGGGAATATTCCAAAAAACATTCCCCACGGAGTTTTGAGTGAAGATAGCATTTATAACACCTTGATAAAGCAAAAAGAACTAGCAATAAAATACCTAAAATTCATCACAAAAATTTTAGAAGAATAAAACTCAAGATATTATGTTATTTCTGTACTTATTTTCAAAAATC
>CAUTLL010000060.1:0-6704 GCA_963539275.1 uncultured Flavobacteriaceae bacterium | reverse complement strand
CAATGGAGTATGCGCATTACCGCTTATTCCGAAAGATTGCTACAAGGACTTGATAATTTAGACTGGTCTGATGCGGTAAAAGACTCTCAACGCAACTGGATTGGCAAGTCTACTGGAGCCTCTATCATATTCCCTCTCCAAGAAAACAACGAAATAGGAATAGAAGTTTTCACCACTCGTCCCGATACTATTTTTGGAGTTTCATTCCTTACATTAGCTCCAGAACATGAATTGGTAAAAAAAATTACTACATCAGAACAAAAAGAAGCAGTAGAAGCCTATATTGAGGCTACTTCTAAGCGTTCAGAAAGAGAAAGAATGTCCGATGTAAAAACCATTTCTGGCGTATTTACTGGGGCTTATGCTCAACACCCTATCACTAAACAGCCTATTCCTATTTGGATTGGAGATTATGTTTTGGCTGGTTATGGCACAGGAGCTGTAATGGCCGTTCCTTCAGGCGATGAGCGTGATTATAACTTTGCAAAACATTTTAATTTACCTATTATTAATGTATTTGATAAAGATATTTCTAAAGGTGCTTACACAGAAAAAAACAATTTTAAATTACAAAACTCTGATATTCTTAACAACTTAAACTACGAAGAAGCCACTCAAAAAATCATTGCTGAATTAGAAAAATCAGGTAGTGGCAAAGCAAAAATTAATTATCGACAAAGAGATGCTATTTTCTCTCGACAAAGATACTGGGGAGAGCCTGTTCCTATTTATTATAAAGATAACCTTCCTTATACTCTTCCAATTTCCGCACTACCTTTAGAATTACCCAAAGTAGAAAGATACCTTCCTACTGAAGATGGTGAGCCTCCGTTAGGTAATGCCAAAGAATATGCTTGGGACACTGATAAGCAAATGATTGTCAACTGTGATTTAATTGACAACAAATCTGTTTTTCCGTTAGAATTATCCACAATGCCAGGTTGGGCAGGAAGTTCATGGTACTTTTTAAGATACATGGATAATCACAATGATGAAGCATTTTGTGATAAAGCTATTTCTGATTATTGGGGGCAAGTAGATTTATACATCGGCGGTAGTGAGCATGCCACAGGACATTTGCTTTATTCTAGGTTTTGGAACATGTTCCTTAAAGACAGAGGATATATCTCTCATGATGAACCATTCAAAAAAATGATTAATCAAGGGATGATTTTGGGAATGAGTGCCTTTATTTTTAGAATAAATAACACCAATAAAATTGTTTCTAAAAATTTAGCAAAAGACTATGACACTCAAAGAATCCCTGTAGATATTTCTATGATTATCGGTAATGATGAACTTGACACCGAAGCATTAAAGCAATGGCGACCAGAGTTCAAAGATGCGGAATTCATTTTAGAAAATGGAAAATATATTGTAGAGAGAGAAATAGAAAAAATGTCTAAATCTAAATACAATGTTGTCAATCCTGATGATATTTGTGAAGAATACGGAGCCGATTGTCTTCGTCTTTACGAGATGTTTTTAGGTCCTTTAGAACAATCTAAACCTTGGAATACTCAGGGGCTTTCAGGAGTGTATGGCTTTTTGAAAAAATTCTATAATCTTTACTTTGATGGAGATAACGTCAATATTTCAGATGAAAAACCAACCAAAGAAGAGTATAAGATTCTACACTCTTTAATCAAAAAAGTCGTATATGATATTGAGCATTTTTCATTCAATACATCAGTATCTTCATTTATGATTGCCATCAATGACTTACAAAAATTAAAATGTAATAAAAGAGCAATTTTAGAACCATTAGCTATTATCATCTCTCCTTATGCTCCACACATTTGTGAAGAGCTTTGGCAAATTTTAGGACATGGCTCTTCTATTGAACATGTCAAATTTCCAGAACTAAATGAAAATTATTTAATAGAAGATGAAATAGAATATCCTGTAAGTTTCAATGGAAAGATGAGATTTAAAATTTCGCTTCCTTCAAATCTTACAGCACCACAGATAGAAGAAATCATCATGAAAGATGATAGAACTTTAAAACAATTAGAAGGAAAATCAGTAAAGAAATCTATTATCATTCCTAAAAAGATTATCAATATTGTATTCTAAAATACGATAATTCTTTTTTAATATTATTCTAATCACAAAAGAGTACTCCGTATCTTTTGTGGTTGCTTATATTTACTAAAGTAATTAATAGTCATGTTAAATTTTTACCTATTCCATAAATTTTATTCCTTATTTTTATCAAAAACCAATTTTTTTAATAAAAAATGCTATTTTCACAAAAATAAATTTGCACAATCAATTTTTTTACCTTTATTTTACACTCTCAAAATTTAATTTTATAATTTTAGTTTAATATTATGGAAATGAATATTTCAAACAAAGAGGAGCAACAAGTAGTTGCAAGAAAATCAGGAGGACTTAGTCCAGTTTTAGTTTTACCTATCTTATACATCGTTGCATGGTGTATTTATTTATTCGTATTCGGTAATCCAAGTAACTTCAAAAACGAAGGGCTTTCTGGGCTATCTGTAATGTTCAATGATGTTCCTACTAAAGACCTTACACCTAATGCTATCATCGGTATGATTTATTTAGGAGGTCCTGTTGTACATGTACTTGTAATGTGTATGCTTACTGTATTAGTGTTCTCTTTGGAGCGTTTCTTTGTTCTTAACAAAGCAGAAGGTGCAGGTAATCTTGAAAATTTCGTTTTAACAATCAGACAATTATTAAAAGCTAACAAGCTAGAAGAAGCTAAAGAAGAATGTGATAAACAACAGGGCTCTGTAGGAAATGTCGTAAAAGAAGCTCTAGTTTCTTACCAAGCATTAACAAAAGAAACTCAATTAAATAAAGAACAAAAAATGGCTGCCCTTTCTAAATCAATTGAGGAGGCTACTACACTAGAAATGCCTATGATGGAGAAAAACATGACAATTCTTTCTACATTAGGTACTGTAGCTACGCTTATCGCATTATTAGGTACGGTAATGGGGATGATTAACGCATTCTACGCTCTAGGTTCTGGTGGTGGTACTCCTGATGCAGCTGCACTATCTATCGGTATTTCAGAAGCATTGATTAACACTGCATTAGGAATTGGAACTTCTGCCGTAGCTATTATATTTTATAACTTCTTTACTTCTAAAATTGATGGAATGACATTCAAGATTGATGAAATCGCTATGTCTATCCAACAATCTTTCGCTGAAACTCAAAAATAATCAGCAATTAAAAAATACAAGAAGTTTAATTATAAATATAAATAAGAAATGGCAAGAATCAAACCAAAAAGACACGGAGTAGTTACAGACATGACTGCGATGTGTGATGTTGCGTTCCTGCTTCTTACCTTCTTTATCTTAACAACAGAGTTTAAACAACCTGATGTTGAAGACATTGTAACTCCTTCATCTATCTCTAAATCTAAATTAACGGAAGGAGACAATACAATGACTATTAGTGTAACTAAAGACGGAAGATACTTTTTTTCACCAACTCATAACCCAGAACATAGAGTTAAATTATTAGAGGCTATGGGTGAAAAACATAAAGTGGAATTCACAGAATCAGAGGTAGAAGCATTTCAAAATGCTCAGTTTGTAGGAGTTCCTATGTCTCAAATGAAAGCTTATTTACAACTTCCAGAAGAACAAAGGAAAAACTACAAAGGTGGAACTATTCCATTAGATAGTGTCAATAAGCAATTGATAGATTGGGTACAAATAAGTCAGAAAATAAATAATGATGTAAAACTCGCTGTAAAAGGAGATGGAGATGCATCTTATGATAAATTCAAAGTCTTATTTGAAGGATTGAGAGATATTGAGTTTTATAAGTTCGTTTTGGTGACAACAGAAGAGTAATAATAAAGAATAACAAAAATGGCAGAAGTACAAGTACAAGATAAAGGCGACAAAGGAGGAAAAGTACGCTCCAAAAAACAATCTACAAGGGTAGATATGACGCCGATGGTGGATTTGGGATTCCTATTGATTACATTCTTTATGTTTACCACTACTTTCACAAAACCTAATATTATGGATTTAGATCTTCCTGCAAAACCTAAACCAGATGAAAAGGTTCAAACTCCTGAAATTGATTTATCAAATTCTATTACATTTATCATAGGTAAGGATAATAACTTATTCTATCATCAAAAAGATGCTTCTGGACTAAATACAGAAACATTGATTGCAACGACTTATGATAAAGACGGAGTAGAAAAAATCATAGATCAAGCGAAGAGAAGAGCTAAAAAGCCTGAACTTTTTACGGTTATCATTAAACCGCTAGAAGATGCGAGTTACAAACATTTCGTAGATATTTTAGATGAAATGGAAATTACAGGGAGCAAACACTTTGGTATTTCTGAAGTGAAGCCTTTTGAAAAGGCAGTGTATGACCAAAAAGTAAAATAATTAAATTCTAGGAACTATGGCAGACGAAAGAACTAAATACGCAGACTTTGAAGAACTCGTATTTGAAAATAGAAATAAAGAATATGGTGCCTACGACTTAAGAAAAAGTTATAAAGGACTTTTGACAAAAGCATTCTTTATTGGGACTACATTTTTCTTGGCAGCAATTGTTTTACCTTTCATCTATATGAAAGCTACAGAAGGAGAAAAAGTAAAGGAAGTTAATGTAGATCTTAGTATTAAAGATGTAGATACTCCAGATCTCCCAGAGGAAGAGGAGGTTGAAGAGGAAGAAATCTTTGAACAGCCTAAGGAGGAACAACTTCAAAGTTTAGAAGATTTAGCACCCCCTCCAACGAGTGAGCCTGTAGCTACAATACAGAATGTAATTCCAGAGCCTAAACAAGATGCAAAACACGAAACTCCTCCACCTACAAAAGAGGAAATGCAAGATAAAGCTATTGGAACAAAAACTCTAGAAGGTGTAGCTGCAGTCAATAATGCTCCAACTCAACCAAAAGGAGTAGAAGGAGGCAGAGGTACTCAAGAAAAGATTGAAGGGACAAAAGTAGTAGATAAACCTGTCGTGGATACTAAAATAATCCATAATGAAGTGGATGTAGAAGCTGAATTTAGTGCGGGAGGTATCAATGGATTTAGAAATAGAGTTCAAGAAAACTTTGATACAGAAGCAGTAGAAGGAGAAGGTATTTTGACAACTACAGTATCTTTTGTCGTAGAAGTAGATGGCTCTATCACTCAAGTTAAAGCAACAGGATCTAATTCTGACTTCAATAGAGAAGCTGAAAGAGTAATTAAATCTATCAGAACAAAATGGAAACCAGGTAAAAAAGGAAATCAAAATGTTCGTTCTAGATTTAGATTCCCTCTAAAAATGAAATTTGAGTAATTTTTATCTTTATATAAAAAAGAGAAGTAAAATATACTTCTCTTTTTTTATTATATTTGTTCCATGTTATTAAATAGTTTATCATTAATTGTAGGTACTCTCTACATCATAGTAGGTGTTTTTGTAATTGTCACTAAAACATTTGCAATAAAATTAGACCCTATAACAGCCAATTTTCTAGGAGTATTATTGTGTTTATATGGATTATTCAGAATTGCAAGAGTTATTATTCGTTTAAGAAAAAAAAATAGTAATGGTCAATAAAATACTCATATGGATATTAGGAAGTATTTTGCTTTTTTCATGTAATGAAAAAAAAACTTCCAAAAAAGAGGCTAATTTATATAATAAAGGAGAAATTACTTTACAATATGATGATGCCTATGTGAATATTGCTGATGCACTTTCATATCGTTATGAACAGGCTTATCCTGAAACAAAAATCAAACTTTCAGTAAATAAAGAAGATAAAGTTTTAGAAAATTTACTTAATAGAAAAGTAGATCTAGTCATAATGTCTCGAGACCTTACTGAAAAAGAACGAAAGTATTGGGATATCAATATGCAGATTCCTTGGCAACCTTCATTCTTTGCAGCCGATGCGGTTTGCTTTGTGGTTAATAAGAATAATCCAAAAGAATTTATCACTTTAGAAGAGATAAAAGAAATGATTCTCTCCCAAGAAAAAAGATTAATTATTGATGGAAAAAATACAAGTAATTTTAACGCTATTATTCAAAAATTGAATATTGATGAATCTAAGACCTATTTTTTACCAATAAAAGGGAATAATAATATTATTAAAAACTTAAATAAATATCCTAATCATATAGGTGTGATTAGTTATAACACTATCAGTAATCTCAATAGAGAAGATGAATCAAAGAAAAATATTAAGATTTTACCAATAAAAGTAAATAATTCCTTAATTTTACCCAATAAAAAAACATTAAAATCACAGGAATATCCATTGACTAAATTATTGTATTTCATCACTAGAGAAAAAAAATTTGGTTTGGCTAATGGCTTTATTAGATATTCTTGTACTAGCATTGGACAAAAAATCGTAAGCAAGGAAGGGCTTCAACCTTACTTTTTATTTCCTAGAACTGTAAAAATAAATACTCAAAAATAATATGAAAATAGATGTATTAGCTATAGGAGCACACCCTGATGATGTAGAATTTGGTTGCGGAGGAACTCTACTAAAACTAATCTCAGAAGGCAAAAAAGTAGTTATCATAGATTTAACTCAGGGAGAATTAGGCACTAGGGGAACTGCAGAGACTAGAGCAAATGAAGCTGCCAATGCAGCAGAACTTTTAGGATTAACAGCTCGTGAAAATCTAAAAATGGATGATGGCTTTCTTAATAATGGCCGAGAATACCAAATGCGT
>CAUTLL010000059.1:0-6737 GCA_963539275.1 uncultured Flavobacteriaceae bacterium | reverse complement strand
TAAAGGAGATAAACAAGTAGCAGAAATATCTGATTATGTGATAGAAATCCCTGAAACATCAGAGTGTTTCTCTCCAATTTTAGCTTCAGTTCCGCTCCAAATTTTATCCTATTATATAGCGATATATAGAGGAGTGAATGTAGATCAACCAAGAAATTTGGCAAAATCTGTAACAGTAGAATAAATATAATTTAGAATAAAAATATAAAAAGATATAATGAAAAGAATAGTTCTTTTATTATCGGCAACTTCTTTTGTTTTGACTTCTTGTTCTTTCGGAGGAGGAAAAAGAGGAAGAGCAGGAAAGCCAGATACCAAAGGAGAATTGGTATCTCGAGAAAAATCAAGTGCCTTTGTAGTAGAGAGACCTTATGGAATGGTTGCTATTTCAGGTGGCTCTTTTGTGATGGGGCAGTCTGATATGGATTTTACGATGACCCCAGAAAAAGCTCCTTTGAAAACGGTAACGGTATCTTCTTTTTTTATGGATGAAACGGAGGTTACGAATGGGCAGTATAGATTGTTTATTAATTATGTGAGGGATTCTATTGCGAGAACTTTATTGGCAGAAGCCGTAGGAAATGATTCTGAATATGCTTATTTAGTGCAAAAAAATGGAACTCAAAATGGTTATCAAGAGTTTATAGAATCTCAAGGAGGGAGAGATGGTTATGATGAGTCTAAAAGATTGGATTGGTCTGTACCTCTAGAATGGAATATTAATAGATACCCAGATGCTCAATATGCAGAGGTATTGGAAAGTATGTATGTAACTCCGGAAAAAAGGGTAAATAATGAGCGAGTACTAGATACTAGAAAATTATTGTATTCGTATAAGTGGGAAGATACTTCTCGTAATAAGAGAAGTAGTATAGCGGTATATCCAGATACAATGGTTTGGGTGAAGGATTTTAACTATGCTTATAATGAGCCATTATTCAATCAATATTTTTGGCATAAAGCTTATAAGGATTATCCTGTGGTAGGAGTTACTTGGGATCAAGCGAGAGCTTATGCTGATTATAAGACGAAAGCAAAAACGGACTATAATAACAAGTTAAAGAATAAGAAGTCAAAACCAATGAAGTTTAGACTTCCTACAGAGGCGGAGTGGGAATATGCTGCTCGTGGTGGTTTAGAAAATGCGACTTATCCTTGGGGAGGACCAAACTTGATGGATGATAGAGCCTGCTATTTAGCGAATTTTAAGCCTAAAAGAGGAAATTATATAGAAGATGAGAAAAAGGGAACTTATATGTATACAGCTCCTGTGAAAAAGTTTCCTAAGAATGGGTATGGACTTTATGATATGGCAGGTAATGTGGCAGAATGGACAGAATCTCCGTATAATAACTCGACCTATTTGTTCTCTTCTACATTAAACCCTAATTTATCTAATGAAGCATATAGAGAGGTGAAAAAATCTGTTAGAGGTGGTTCATGGAAGGATGTAGGATATTTATTAATGGTAGGAGCAAGAGATTGGGAAAGAAAAGATTCAGCAAGAAGTTATATAGGATTTAGAACTGTGCAAGATATCCCAGAGGGAGCATCAAGAACTAAAAAAAGACGATAGAATTAAGAAATATTAAATAAAAATAAAAGTTATGTTTAAGACAAAAGATGGAATATTAAATTTTGTATATTCAATAGGTGCTGCGATAGTAATTTTAGGAGCATTGGTTAAAATTACCCATATTTCAATCCCTCGTGTAAGTGGTAACGTTATTTTAGGATTTGGTTTAGCGGTAGAGGCCTTGATTTTTATATTGTTTGCAATTAATCCTCCTGCTGAGGAAAATAAATATGCATGGGAAAATGTTTATCCAGAACTTTTAGACCCGAATGCAGAATCAAAACCAAGAAAAGTGGTAGAAAAAGTTTCTCATCAAGTGGTTTCTAATGTATCAGGTGCTGAGGTATCTTTATCTGAAAAATTAGATAAAATGTTAGAAGAAGCAAAGTTAGATGCAGCTGTATTTGAAAAATTACAAGCGGGAATAGATAGACTATCTACTTCTGTGGAGAAAATGAATCAATCAGCAGAGCAATCTGAGAAATTTAATCAAGAATTGAAAAATCTTACTGATAACTTAAATAACTTGAATAAAGTTTATGGCAATATGCTTAATGCGATGAAATCTTAAATTTCTCTTAGTGTGTTTTTTTGGATTACTAATTAAAAAGAATTAAAAATGGCAAAAGAGAAATTATCGCCTCGTCAGAAGATGATTAACTTGATGTATCTGGTCTTCATTTCTATGTTGGCAATGCAGATAGACCAAGAAATCATAAGATCTTATTTTGATACTAATGCTTCATTAGAAGAATCAAGAAGACTGACAGAGCAAAAAAATGATAGAATTTTTGAAGAAACCTTGAAGGTTAAAGCTGAGAAGAATGAAGCGTCTGCCGTATATTATCAAAATTATTTGGAATTAAAGGGGAAAATTAATGATTTAGTTTCATTTATTGATGGTATTAAGGGAGATTTGAAGAAAGATGCAGGGTATGAATTTGAAAAAAATGTAGATAAAAATTTTTCTGCATTAAATAATACGGAGGCTTCTACTAAAAAGTTTTTTGAGTCAGGTAATGAGGATAAGCCCTCTAAAATAGCTCAAAATTTAAAAGCGAAGATAAAAGATTTGAGAAATTTTATTAATCAAACTTTCGGAAAAAATAGAGATTTGAAATCTGTGGTAGATCGGGCGAATACTAGACTTATAACAGAACAAAAAAATGGTAAGGATTGGTTAGTGTATAGTTTCTATAATCAGCCATTAGTTGCTGCACTTTCTAATCTTGAAGTGGTGCAATCAGAGGTGAGAAATTTACAATTTGATGCCTTAGCATTGATGTTGAGAGAAGAAGTAGATGCAGATATTCAGTTTAATGCATATGAGGCATTTGTAGCAGGGCCTACAGTAGTAGTGCAGGGACAACCTGCGGAGGCAAAAGTATTCATAGGGACTTATTCTAACGACCCTAATATTTCTTTTACAGGAGTAGACAGATCATCCAATGGAATGGGAATAAAATCGTTAGCAGGAAGTGGTATAGGTGAGCATACTTTTAGTGGAACGGTGTCTTATAAGAATGCTAAAGGAGAAATGGTAGCACTGCCGTTTAGGCATAATTATACTGTGATAGCAGGAACTCAAGAGGTGAAATTACAGAGCGGAGCTTTGGTTTCTGCAGATAAAATGAATGTGTTATATAGAGGGGTAGAAAATCCTATTTCAGCATCTATGTTGGGAGTGGATAATTCCACTGTAACTTTATCAGCTTCTGGAGCAACCGTTTCAGGTGGGCGAGGAAAATGGGTCGTAAGACCTGGAGCAGGAAATATGGTGAATATTACTATTTCAGGGAAACAACCTAATGGTAAAGCAGTTTCTGAAACTTTTCCTTTCCGGGTGAAGAGTGTTCCAGCACCACAAGGACAAATTAGAAATCAAAATGTAGTTTCTATGCCAGCATCTTCTATTGCCAATCAAGTGGTTTCTTGTGAAATCCCAGATTTTGACTTCCCAGTTTCTTTTCAAGTAACAGGGTTTAGTTTTAAAGTGCCAGGGAGAGCGGCTACTTATGTGAGTGGTAATTCTATGAGATCTGTAGAAGCTTTGACCAAGAATCTTAGAGCAGGAGATATTTGCTATGTTTTTGGTATTCAAGCTACGGCAACAGGCTTGGGAGGACAGATGCTTAAAAATATTAGTCCAATCGTTATAAATGTTCAGTAATTTTTAGATTAAAACGATGAAAAATAAACAAATAATAAGTGGTTTATTAATGCTAATCTCAGGGTTTGCATTTTCTCAATCTATTCTCAATGCTACATCTCCAGAAGAGTTGAGAAAATTGAGAGAGGAGCGTCAAGAAAGAAAAGGTGATTCTCTTGTATCGGTTAAAGTAGAACCTTTGAAATATGGATATATAGAGGATAAAGATATTTTGAGAAGTAAGGTTATTTGGGAAATTATTGATTTGAACGAAAAAATCAATCAACCTTTCTATTACAATTCTGATGGAGTTGTGTCATCAAGTAAATCTTTATATCAAATTCTTTTAGATGGTGTGAATGATGGTTCCATTAAAGAAGTTTATGAAGATGAGTTATTTACTCGTAGATTAAATTTAGAGGAAATTCAGAGAAGAACCAGATATACGGTATTGAGTGATGCTTATATTGAAAGAATTAATGCAGGAGAAAAAGTATCTGAAGAAGAAAAGAAACAATACATTGATGTTTATGAAACTAAAACAGAAAATGTGAAGATGCTCAAAATTAAAGGAATGTGGTATATAGATAGAAGAGATGGACAAATGAAGTATAGATTATTAGGAATTGCGGCAATGGGAAAAGATCCTGCTTCAATGGCATTAAGAGGTCCTAATGGAGAATTACTTTCTGAGAATGATGAGTTGATAGATTTATTTTGGATTTTCTATCCAAGTGCTAGGGAATTATTAGCAAATTCTATTGTTTTTAATAGTAAAAATCTTTCTTCCGATATATCTTTTGATGATATTTTGAACGCTAGGAGATTTTCTTCTGTTATTTATAAGTCGGAAAATGGTCATGGAACAGGAGTTATTCAGGATTACATTCCAAATGATGCTGATGCTCAACTTGAAGAAAATGAAAGAATCAAAGAGCAAATTTTGGAAATGGAGAATGATATGTGGAATTATTAAAATTTATAATTTTAACAAAAACCTAAGTATTTTGCTTAGGTTTTTTTTCTAATTTTGCAGTATGAAAAAGGTAGATTATATAGTTGTAGGAGATGGTTATGCCGCTCTATTTTTTGCACATCAGTTATTAAAAGAAAATAAGAGTTTTATAATTTTTTCAGAGGGAAAAAAGAGTGCTTCGCAGATTTCTGCAGGGATGATTAATCCTGTGGTATTGAAAAGATTTACTTCTTTTTGGTTGGCAAAAGAACAGATTATATTTTTAAATCAAACTTTGGCTGAAATCAAACAATATACAGGAAGAGATTATTTAATTAAACATCCGATTCAAAGAATTTTTCATGATGAAGGAGAAAGGGAACTGTGGAAAAAGAAAATGAAAGATGAAGGGCTAAAAGACTTTTTACATCCTGTATTTGAAGATTTGCATATTGTTAAAAATCCTTATAGTTCTGGGCGAGTAAATCATTCAGCGAGGTTGAGTGTACAGTCTTTTTTTGAAGATATATTAGCTTATTTATACAAAAATGAATATTTAATCAAGGAAAGATTTGATTATGATGCACTAGATGTAGAAAAGAATCAGTATAAGGATATAGAGTTTAAGCATGCTATATTTGCGGAAGGTATGGGGGTTAAACAAAATCCTTATTTCAAAGATATTCCTGTAAATATTAACAAAGGTCATCATATAGTGGTCCATCTTTCTAAGCCATTAGATGTGGAATTTACTATAAAAAAGAAGCATTTTATTTTCCCATTGGAAGATGGTAACTATTACTATGGAGGGACTTATGATAGAGAGCGAACGGATGAGAAAATAGATGAAGAAGCTAAGGTACAGTTGATAGATGGATTATCACAATTTTATCCTGAAGAGTATTCAGTGGAAGAGGTTAACATAGGTTTTCGTCCAACAGTGATTGATAGAAGACCGATTTTAGGAAGGCATAAAAAATATGCTAATTTGTATGTATTCAATGGATTAGGAGCAAGAGGAATCTTGAATGGTTGTTATTTTTCAAAAGAGTTATTTGATTTTGTAGAAGGTAAAAAGGAATTAATGCCAGAGGTGAATCTCAAAAGATTTGAATAAAAAAAGTCGGTGAAATTTTTCGCCGACTTTCTTATTTTTATAATTGAATATTATCAATTAATCTCACTCCGTTAATAATTACTACAATGAATGCTCTGTAAGTTTCGACACTTTTTATTTCAGAAATTTCTCGCAAAGTTTTTTCATTGGTAATGATGAAATATTCTAACTCAAAGTCAGAATTCTTGAATGTATTTTCCACAAACTGGTGAATTTCATCAAGTGTTTGCTGATGAAATAGGTCTTTAACTTTAACTAATGTTTCAAAGATAATTTTTGCTGATTCTCTTTGTTCAGGAGTTAGCCTCATATTGCGAGAACTCATTGCCAAGCCATTTTTTTCTCTATAAATTGGCATTCCAATGATATTGATAGGTAGAGATAATTTTTTAACTAATTTTTTGATAATCATAAGTTGTTGAAAATCTTTTTCCCCAAAATAAGCATTATTAGGTTGAATTTGTCGGAAAAGCTCTTCTACAACGGTACCTACTCCATCAAAGTGTCCTGGGCGGAATTTCCCCTCCATTTCATTTTCTAAACCTTCAAAATCGTAATTTTTCCGTTCAAGACCATTTGAGTAAATATCCTCAATTTGTGGTATATATACCGTATCTACATTTTGTGTTTGCTGTAGAAGTTCAATATCTTTTTCTATTGTTCTTGGATATTTTTCTAAATCTTCGGGGTTATTAAACTGGGTAGGATTTACAAAGATAGAAGAAATTACAATATCATTTTCTTTTCTGGCTTTTTCATAAAGAGAAAGATGTCCTTCATGTAAGGCACCCATCGTTGGGGCGAAACCTATTTTTTGCCCTTTTTCTTTAATTTTTAAGATATAATCAGAGAGTTCTTGTTTATTTTTTAAGATTTTTATCATAATTAAATTGGATTAAATTCAAAGCAAAAGTAAGCAAAATTTCATTGATTTTTTTCC
>CAUTLL010000058.1:0-6891 GCA_963539275.1 uncultured Flavobacteriaceae bacterium | reverse complement strand
GCTTTATTAGTAAAAGTTAAGGCTAGAATATGTTTGATAACATCTCTTTGATAGGGAGAATCTAAACAAATCATCAGTAGTTTTTGTACCAAAGTATAGGTTTTTCCTGATCCTGCGGAGGCATTAATTACAGTGTAGTTTGACTTCATTTTATTTTTGTTAAGGAGCTTTCTTTTTTGAAAGACAAATTTAAGTATTTATTAAGATAAGAAATTATAAAATTTTTCAAAGATTTTAATTAGATTTGTGCTAAGATTAACAATAAAGTAGAATATTTATGGGATTTATTTCTTTTATCAATGCGAGACAAGTGTTAGATTCTCGTGGAAATCCAACGGTGGAAGTGGAAGTTTTTACAGAAAGTGGAGCAATGGGGAGAGCGGCAGTGCCTTCTGGAGCTTCTACAGGGGAACATGAAGCAGTGGAACTTCGTGATGGTGGTGTAGAGTTTCTAGGAAAAGGAGTAACAAAAGCAGTGGAAAATGTAAGGGAAATTATTGCTCCAAAACTGATAGGTTTACCTGTTACTCAACAAAATTTGATTGACCAAATCATGATAGAGGCAGATGGAACGAATAATAAAGGGAATTTAGGGGCAAATGCTATTCTTGGAGTTTCCTTGGCAGTGGCAAAAGCTGCTGCTGCTCATTTGAGAATGCCTTTGTATAAATATGTAGGGGGAGTAAATGCGAATACTCTTCCTGTCCCGATGATGAATGTCATCAATGGAGGTTCTCACTCGGATGCTCCTATCGCGTTCCAAGAGTTTATGATCATGCCAGTGAAAGCAGATTCTTTCTCACATGCTCTTAGAAAAGGAACGGAGATTTTTCACCATTTGAAATCTATTTTGAAATCTCGCGGACTATCCACAGCAGTGGGGGATGAGGGAGGTTTTGCACCAACTTTCAAGGGAACGGAAGATGCTCTGGATACTTTGCTTCAAGCGATAGAGAAAGCAGGATACAAACCAGGAGATGATATTATGCTGGCATTAGATTGTGCATCTTCGGAGTTTTATAAAGATGGAGTTTATGATTATAGAAAATTTGAGGGAGAAGGTGGAGTATTTAGAACTCGTGAAGAGCAAGTATCTTATTTGGCAGAATTGACACAAAAATATCCTATTATCTCTATCGAAGACGGAATGCAAGAAGATGATTGGGAAGGATGGAAACTTCTAACGGAGAAGATTGGAGATAGAGTGCAATTGGTGGGAGATGACCTTTTTGTAACAAATGTAAATCGTCTTTCTCAAGGGATAGAGCAGGGCGTAGCCAATTCTATTTTAGTGAAGGTAAATCAAATCGGTTCTCTTTCCGAAACGATGGCGGCGGTGCAAATGGCTCAGCACAATAAATATACTTCTGTAATGTCTCACCGCTCAGGAGAGACTGAAGATTCTACTATTGCAGACCTTGCTGTAGCGATGAACTGCGGACAAATCAAAACAGGTTCGGCTTCTCGTTCAGACAGAATGGCGAAATACAACCAGTTATTAAGAATAGAAGAGGCCCTTGGTGAAACAGCGATTTTCTCAGGTCTGAATGCTTTTAAGATAGATAAGTGAATAACAAAAAAGCTATTTTAAATAGCTTTTTTTGTTATCTTTGTTAGTTATTATTCGCTTTTTATGGAATTAAATATAAAAAATGAAACAGGGAGATTAAGAAAAGTAGTTCTTGGTCAGCCAGTATCTATGGGGGCAAATCCCACTTTGGAGGAGAGTTATGATGCAAAGTCTTATTATACGATACAGCATGATGTTTACCCAACGGAAGCGGATATCGTTTTTGAAATGACAGAATTTGAGAAAGTTCTCAATAAATATGATGTAGAAATTCTTTATCCAGAAATTATAAAAGATTATAATCAAGTATTTGCGAGAGATGTGGCGTTTGTGATAGAGGATAAAATGATTATTTCTAATCTTATTTCAGATCGAGCAGATGAACAGGAAGCTTATTCTAAAATATTTGAACAAGTGGAGTGGCGTAAAATCATCAACCTGCCTGATACAGCCCGTATAGAAGGAGGAGATGTGATAGTTTGGAATGATTTTTTATTCATAGGGACTTGTTTTAATGAAGATTATAGAAGTTATAAAACAGCGAGAACTAATAGAAATGCAATAGAAATTCTCAAGGAATTTTTTCCTAAGAAAAGAATCATAGATTTGGATTTGAAAAAAAATGATAAAATTCCTTCTCAAGGAGTTTTACATTTGGATTGTACTTTTAATCCTGTTGGAGAAGATAAATGTGTTATTTATAAGAATGGTTTTGTTAATGAGAGCGATTATAAGTTGATTTTGGATATTTTTGGGGAAGAAAATTGTTTTCATATCAATGACCAAGAGATGTTTCAAATGTTTCCCAATATTTTTTCTATTTCTCCTGAAATAGTAGTTTCTGACAAGTCTTTTACGAGAATGAATGATTTTATGAGAGAGAAATGGAGCATGGTAGTAGAAGAAATTCCGTATCGTGAAATTTCTAAAATGGGCGGACTTTTAAGATGTTCTACAATGCCATTAATTAGAGAATAAAAGAATAAGAAAATGCAGACAACGGATTCAGTATTAATGATAGAGCCTGTGGCCTTTGGATATAATGAGCAAACAGCCGAAAATAATTATTTTCAAGTAAATTCAGAAAATGAAAGAACTCAAATTAGAGCTTTGGAAGAGTTTAACGGATTAGTAGAAAAGTTGAGGCAAAGAGGAGTAAATGTAGTGGTGATAAAGGATACTTTAGAACCACATACTCCTGATTCTATTTTTCCTAATAATTGGGTGAGTTTTGGTAGAGATGGTAAGGTAGTGCTTTATCCTATGTTCGCTCATAATAGAAGAGATGAACGCCGAATGGATATTTTAGAAGAGCTTAAAAATCAAGGGTTTGAGGTTTCGGAAGTGGTGGATTTTACTTTTGGAGAAAAAGAAAATCGGTTTTTAGAAGGGACGGGCAGTATGATTTTTGACCATGAAAATAGATTGGCTTACGGGTCTGTTTCGTTGAGATTAGATGAAGATTTATTTAGAGATTTTTGTCAAAAAATGGATTTTACACCAGTTGTTTTTCACTCTTTCCAAACGGTGAATAATCAAAGATTGCCGATTTATCACACAAATGTGATGATGAGTGTGGGAGATAAATTTGTTATTATATGTTTGGACTCAATAGATGATGCTTTTGAACGGCAAAATATAGTGGAGCAAATCCAAAATTCAGGGAAAGAAATTATAGAAATTACCGAAAATCAAATGCAGAATTTTGCAGGAAATATGCTTCAAGTAAATAATCAGAAAGGTGAAAAATTTCTGGTAATGAGCGAAACGGCTTATCGTTCTCTATCGGAAGAGCAAATTCAAAGAATAGAAAAATATAATGAAATTATTTATTCAGATTTGAATGTTATAGAAACTAATGGTGGAGGTAGTGCGAGATGTATGCTTGCAGAAGTGTTTTTACCAAGAATTTAAATGATAAAAAGGTTTCATTATTTTTTAGTAATGAAACCTTTTTTATGATATTTATTTCAAACTTAAAATGGCTAATCGATATCCGTTTAGTCCAAATCCAGATAGTACAGCATCTGTATAAGATGCTGTTACGGATTTTTGGCGAAATTCTTCACGCTTATAAATGTTGCTGATATGTACTTCTATTTTTGGTTTTTGAATATTTTTAAGACAATCGGCAATAGCGTATGAGTAATGAGTATAAGCAGCAGGATTAATTACAACAGCATCAAAATCATCTTTTTGTAGTCTATTAATAATTTCGCCTTCTATGTTGGACTGATAGAAAGATATTTCATCGTTAGGGAATTCCTTCTCTAAGGTATTTAGAAAATCTTCCATGGAAGTTTTTCCATAGATTTCGGGTTCGCGATTTCCTAAAATATTGAGATTAGGACCATTAATGATGAGTATTTTCATTATAAGTTAAATTTTTTATTTTAATGCTAATTGGATTACTTCATTCATTGTAGAAACATAATGAATTTTTAGATTTTTGAAATAATTCCCTTTGATATCTTCTACATCTTTTTTATTATCCTTACAAAGGATAACTTCTTTTATCCCAGATCTTATGGCTGCTAAGAGCTTCTCTTTGATACCTCCGACGGGTAATACCTTTCCTCGTAGAGTGATTTCCCCTGTCATTGCAAGGTTAGGTTTTACTTTTCTTTGGGTAAAGCTTGATACCATGGAAGTGAGCATGGCAATTCCAGCAGAAGGACCATCTTTAGGAGTTGCTCCTTCTGGCACATGGATATGAATATTTTTCTTGGTAATATCTTCAAGAGAGATGCCTAATTCTTTATGTTTTGCCTTAATGTATTCCAGAGAGAGTGTAGCGCTTTCTTTCATTACATTTCCAAGGTTACCAGTCATGGTCAGAGAGCCTTTTCCTTCTGATAGAATACTTTCAATGAAGAGAATATCTCCACCTATGCTTGTCCAAGCTAGACCAGTTACAACCCCAGGGATATCAGCTATCTCTGAAGAGTTTGATTGGGATATCGGAACTCCTAAAATTTCATCAATTTGTTCAATAGATATTTTAGTATTATATTCTTTTTCCATGGCAATTTGTAATGCCACCCATCTTGTGATTGCAGTAATGTTTTTCTCTAATCTTCTCACTCCACTTTCTCGAGTATGAGCTTCTACAATGTATTGTAATTCTTTATTGCCAAGTTTTATTTGGTCGGATTTTAATCCGTGATTTTCTATTTGTTTTTTAACTAAATGTTTCTTTGCAATTTCAACTTTTTCTTCCAATGTATATCCAGATAGATTGATGATTTCCATTCTATCTAATAAGGCTCTTTGGATGGGAGCAAGGTTGTTTGCCGTAGCGATAAACATGACCTTAGATAGGTCATATCCTATTTCTAAATAGTTGTCATAGAAACTATTATTTTGTTCAGGGTCAAGGACTTCTAATAAGGCGGAAGAAGGGTCGCTATGAGTTCCTGTACCAAGTTTATCTATTTCATCTAAAATGATTACAGGATTAGAGGTTCCTGCTTTTTTGATAGATTGCAAGATTCGTCCTGCCATTGCACCGATGTAGGTTTTTCTATGTCCACGGATTTCACTCTCATCATGAAGTCCTCCGAGAGATAGCCGAACATACTTTCTCCCCAAAGCATCAGCAATAGACTTCCCTAATGAGGTTTTTCCTACCCCAGGAGGCCCTGCCAAACATAGTATAGGAGATTTCATGTTGTTTTTTAACTTCAAGACAGCTATGTATTCCAATACTCTTTTTTTGATATCCTCCATACCAAAATGGTCTTTGTTTAGAATTTTTTCGGCTTTTGGAATATCAAAAACATCTTTGGAATATTTTTCCCAAGGAAGTTCCGTAAAGAAATCTAAATAATTTCTTTGTACATTATAGTCTGGTGAGTTGGGATTGTGTCTTTGAAGACGAAGAATTTCTTTTTGAAAATGTTTCTCTATTTCTTCGCTCCATTTTATTTTTGATGCTTTTAATTTTAACTCTTCTACATCATTTTCGCTGCCACCTCCTAGTTCTTCTTGGATAGTTTTTATCTGCTGATTTAAGAAGAATTCTCGTTGTTGTTTGTCTAATTCTTTGCTAGTTTTTTTATGAATATTATTTCTTAATTCCAGTTTGTTGAACTCTTCTACTAACAATTCATAGCATTTTTCGGCACGAATAAATAGACTTTTTTCTTCCAAAAGTTTTTGTTTATTGTGGGTGGAAAAATCAGCATTTACACAGATAAAATTAAGTAAATCTTCTTCTTTATTGATGTTTTTCAAGGCAAAATTTACTGCATTAGGAACGCTTGGATTAAGTTCAATGATTTTAATTGTTAAATCCTTGATATTATCCATCAAAGCTTGAAAAACTTCCTTATTTTTGGGTGAGGAATCTCTTAATTTGTTAATTTCTGCACGGAAATAAGGCTCTACAGTGGTGTAATCTTTAATCTTAAAACGATGAATACCACGAGTAATTGCCGTTATGTTTCCATTAGGAAGTTCTATTATTTTAATAATTTTGGAAATTGTACCAATAAAGTTTAAATCCTTAACATTTAAGGTTTCAATATTCGGATTTTTTTGGCTTATAATACCGATATATTCTTTGTTTTTATAAGCCTCTTGCAGTAGTTTTATAGATTTATTTCTTCCAGCTGTGATGGGAAGAATTACTTTAGGAAATACCACTGTATTCTTTACGGGAAGAATAGGGTATGTTTCTTGTTCTTTCGGTTGTTCATTAAGATTATCGGAGATTTCTTCCGTTACAATGCTAAAACCATCATCTATCAAATTATCAAGAGGTAGTTCTTCAAATTCTATCATAATTTCTTAAAAATCGTGTAAATAGAATGACATTTTGTCATTATTTAGATAATAAATCCTTCAAGAATACTTATAGTACTCTTGAAAAAGAAAAGTTATTTAGTATAAGACAATTCTCATGCCAATAGATTTTTTAAGCCAAAAAGACATTTAATTGTTAATTAAATTCTTATTTTTGCATAATGGAAAAAAGTATAGTGAAAATTCCTATGGTAGAAATTCCTGTTCAAGGAGTAAGACTATTTATAAAGAGAGAGGATTTGGTGCATCGAGAGATTTCGGGAAATAAGTATTGGAAGATGTTTTATAATGTTAAAAATTATCTTGCTAAACCGCAAATAGAGAATAGATTGATAATTACTTTTGGCGGAGCTTTTTCTAATCATATCGCTGCAACCGCAGCCGTAGGTGAAAAGTTTGGTGTAAAAACTTTAGGGGTTATTAGAGGAGAGGAATTAGAAGGAAATTGGAAAGATAATCCTACATTGGTGGATGCTTCTCGTAGAGGTATGGATTTTCTATTTGTAGATAGAGAG
>CAUTLL010000057.1:0-6922 GCA_963539275.1 uncultured Flavobacteriaceae bacterium | reverse complement strand
ATATATTGTAAATAAATGTATTTTTTTGATTCTATATTACAAAGTAAATATGATAAAGTAGAACATGTTTTTTGTTTAAAGTAAATACAGGTTAAGGAATTTGGTTTATTTTTCCAAACAATTTGTCTTTCCAATTTGTCCATTGGTATTTTTTTGCAAAAATGAAAATTGCTGTAAGATTAATAATGAGTTCTATAATAATAGATGAAAAAGTAATTTCAGGAGTAGAAATGTCCAAAAATAGCGAAGGGACTTGAAATATCGAATGCTTGGAAGTAACAAAGGTAGCCGCTAGTAAATTATTGACAAAATGTAAGCCTAAAGCTAATTCTAACCCATCGTCCATTAAAGCAATAATACCGAATAAAAAACCTGCACTAATATAAAAAAATAATGCTCCGTAGCCTAATTCATTTACTTCAGGGTTTCCTGCATGAGCAAGTCCAAATAAAATAGAAGTCATAAAGAGGGGAAGCCATTTATTTTTAGATAAAATTCCTAACCATTGCATCATATATCCTCGGAAGAGATATTCTTCAAAACTTGTTTGAAAAGGGAGTAGTAAGATTGAAATCGCACAAAGAATGAGGAATTGAGTGGGCTTAAAATTCCAAACGAAATCTTCAGGATAAATAAAATATTGTATAAATATACTCGCAATAATCAGACCTCCAAAGACAAGAATAGCAAAAAATATTCTCTGAAAATCTATTTTTCTTCTGCTGGTAGTGAATTTTGTAATGCTTTGTTGATGAACAATGTATACAATGAAAAATAAAAATCCAAGAAAGAAAATATCTGCAGAAAGATTAACTGCATAAAATGGCAATTGACCTATTTCTTTGGATTTTGCCAAATATTCTTTGGTTTGAGCTTCAAGCTCTTCTGAGGAGCTTAATAAGAAATTACAAAAAAAAAGTAATAGAAATCCTACAGAAATCAAAGAATAAAATATTTTATTCTTTGATGAAAATGCTTGTGATAAATACATTATGATAAGTTTTTATATGTATTAGTATTATAAAGGATTGGTTTTGTTACAAAATTAGAGAAATAAAAAATAAAAAAGAGGAATATTTTTGTATTCAAGAAAAAATATATATCTTTGCAGGCCTTTTATAGGGAAAAATATGTTTAATCGTAAACGATAAATTGTGAATACATTAAGTTACAAAACAGTATCGGCAAATAAGGCTACTGCGAAAAAAGAATGGGTTGTAGTAGATGCTGCTGGGCAACCATTGGGGCGAATGGCCTCAAAAGTTGCGAAGATTTTGAGAGGTAAGCACAAGACGAATTTTACTCCTCATGTAGATTGTGGAGATAATGTAATCGTTTTGAATGCAGGACAAGTTGCACTATCTGGCAACAAGATGGAGTCTAAGGAATACATTTGGCATACAGGATATCCTGGAGGTCAAAAATCATTAACAGCTACAGAATTGCAAAAAAGAGATAGCTTAAGATTAGTGGAGCATGCGGTAAAAGGTATGTTGCCAAAAAATAGATTAGGTAGAGCAATTCTCAAAAATTTGCATGTTTATGATGGTGCTGAGCATAAGCATGAAGCTCAACAGCCAAAAGTAATTAACCTTAACGAAATTAAATAATTATGTCTATAGTTCACAAAATAGGAAGAAGAAAAACTTCTGTAGCAAGAGTATATGTGAAACCAGGGGCAGGGAATATATCTGTAAATGGTAAGGATGCTAAGGATTATTTCTGTACAGATGTATTAGTGTACAAAGTAAATCAACCATTTTTATTAACGGAAACGTTGGGGCAGTATGATTTGACTGTTAATGTAATAGGTGGAGGTACTACTGGTCAAGCGGAAGCAATTAGATTAGGAGTTTCAAGAGCATTATGTGCTATCAATGAAGAGTTTAGAGCAGTGTTGAAACCTGCTGGCCTTCTTACAAGAGATGCTAGAATGGTGGAAAGAAAGAAACCAGGTCAGAAAAAAGCAAGAAAAAAATTCCAATTCTCCAAGCGTTAATATTTTGCGTGAAATTGTTGATTTTATATTATCGACAATTGCAAAGAAAAGTATTCATTATTGAAGCTTATATGTAAGAAATGCATTAAGTTTCATTGCCCGTTTAGTTTAGCACCCAAACAATTCTCCCATCTAAAGAATTTGTTGATTGCGTAACAGCGGAAAGTAAACTAACAAATAACAATTAAAATGGCAAAAGTTCAAGTTAAAGACTTACTAGATGCAGGAGTACACTTCGGTCACATGACAAGAAAGTGGAATCCTAATATGGCTCCATATATATTTATGGAGAAGAACGGTATTCACATTATCGATTTGCATAAAACAGCCGTTAAATTAGAGGAAGCTTGTTCTGCATTAGAGAAATTAACTTCTGCAGGAAAGAAAATCCTTTTTGTAGCGACTAAAAAACAAGCAAAAGAAGTAGTAGCAAAACATGCTCAGGAGCTTAATATGCCGTATATTACGGAAAGATGGCCAGGTGGTATGTTGACGAACTTTGTTACTATTAGAAAAGCGGTTAAAAAAATGAACTCTATTGATAGAATGAAGAAAGATGGAACTTTCGAGACTCTATCTAAAAAAGAGAAACTTCAGGTAGATAGACAAAGAGCTAATTTAGAGAAAAATTTAGGTTCTATTGCAGATATGGTGCGTCTTCCATCTGCTATTTTTGTGGTAGATATTTTAAGAGAGCATATTGCAGTAACTGAAGCTAAGAAATTAGGAATTCCAGTATTTGGTATCGTAGATACTAATTCTGATCCAAGAAAAGTAGATTTCGTTATTCCTGGAAATGATGATGCATCTAAGTCTATTGATATGATTCTTTCAGTAGTTTCTGAATCTGTAAAAGAAGGATTATCTCAAAGAAAAGCAGAGAAAGAAAAAGCTAAAGAAGCAAGTGCTGAATAATAATTTTTTATAAAAGCGTTTTAATATAAAAAACTCTTCTATATTTTATAGGAGAGTTTTTATTTTATCAATAGTATTATGTATATTTGTTTTGATAATTAAGAAGATGAGTGAAATAAAATTGAATGATAAACTTCCTGTTTTTAGTGGAGTAAATCAGAATGGAAAAATGATATATTCACAAAATTTTTTTGGAAAAAGGTTAGTGATTTTTTTCTATCCTAAAGCCAGTACGCCAGGTTGTACAGCCGAGGCATGTGATTTGAGTGATAATTATCAATTGCTTAAAAAGGAAGGATATGAAATTTTGGGGATAAGTGCTGATAGTATGGAGAAACAGAAGAAGTTTCATAATAAATATTCATTTCCTTATGATTTAATTGCTGATGAAAATAAAGAAATTTGTAAAATTTTCGGAGTTTGGAAAAATAAAAAATTCATGAGGAGAGAGTTTATGGGGATTGTGAGAACGACATTTATCTTTAATGAAGAAGGGATTTGTGTAGAAATAATAGAAAAAGTAAAGACAAAGGAACATGCTAAACAGATTTTGGCATTATCTTAGATTTAGAATAATTAAAATATATAAAGATGAAAATGATAAGATTTATAGTATTAGGCTTTTGGGCTTTATTATTTGTAGCTTGTGCAACCAATCCGATGACGGGGAGAACGAGTTTGAAAATTGTAAATGAAAGCGAGTTGGCAACTACTGCTGTGACGCAATATAAATCAACATTAGCCAAATCAAAAGTAATTACTAATACAGCTGATGCACAAAAAGTGAAATTAGTGGGAGAGAAAATCAAAAAAGCTGCAGAGAATTATTATAAGAGTTTAGGAAAGCAGGAGACTTTGGCGGGATATAATTGGGAGTTTAATTTGATTGAGAGTAATCAAGTCAATGCATGGTGTATGCCAGGTGGAAAGGTTGCTTTTTATACAGGGATTATGCCTATTTGCAAGGATGAAACGGGAGTTGCAGTTGTAATGGGGCATGAAGTTGCTCATGCTTTAGCAGGACATGGAAATGAAAGAGTTTCTCAAGCGATGCTAGCTCAAGGAATAGGTACGGTAATAGGAAGTTCCATTAAAAATGGAGCGATTTCTTCGGTTTTTAATAGACTTTATCCGATGGGAGCTCAAGTAGGAATATTGGCATATGGAAGAAAGCAAGAGTTAGAGGCGGATCAGATGGGGCTTTATCTGATGGCAATGGCGGGATATGACCCAAGGGAGGCTATTCCTTTTTGGCACAGAATGGAAGCTTTGTCTAATGGAAAAAGAAGTTCTGAATTTCTCTCAACTCACCCCAATCCAGAGAATAGAAGGGCGGATATGAATAAGCATATGGCAAAGGCATTAGATTATTATAAATTATCAGGAGGGAAATTATAAAATAAAAAAAGTATGAAGGGAGTATCTATTGTAGGAATTATTTTGTTGGCAGTTTCTGGAATGTTGTTTTATTTTACAACTGATTTTGCGGTGGAAAAAATTACAATGTCTCATGTGATGGGGATACTCGGAGGGATTGGTATTGGACTTTTTATAGGAGGGATTGTAGGATATGTAAGTAAAGGCTCTGCGATAAAAAGAGAGCAAGAGAAAAAAGTCATAGAAAGGCTAAAAAATGATAAATATGAGCTTCAACAAAAAGTAAATCAGCAGAAAGAGGATATTGCATAAAAATAAAAAAGACCTACAATTGTGATAGGTCTTTTTTTATCATAAAATTATTGAATATTTTTATTGTGTATGAGAAGGTAATTTCTTAATTGTTTGAATAGTTCTGAAGAATAAATAAAATCAATAAGATGTTGGCTTTCAGCATTTATTAGAATATCCATACTACCTTCCCATTCTTTTATACCTTTTCGGAGATAGACTATTTTTTCTCCAATAGTCATCACTGAGTTCATATCATGGGTATTGATAATGGTTGTGGTTTTATATTCTCTTGTAACATCTTTGATGAGTTCATCAATTACTTTTGAAGTATAAGGGTCCAGTCCTGAATTTGGTTCATCACAGAAGAGATATTTAGGGTTATTTACAATTGCTCTAGCTATTGCAACTCTTTTTTGCATTCCTCCTGAAATTTCGGAAGGATATTTATTTTCTGCATTTTCTAACCGAACTTGGTCAATAACTTCCTTTACCCTTTTCTTTTTTTCGGTGTAAGTGAAATTAGTGAACATATCTAAGGGAAACATGATGTTCTCCTCCACGGTCATAGAGTCAAACAAGGCACTTCCTTGAAATACTGTCCCAATCTCTGAACGGAGCTGTCTCTTCTCTTTTGCAGACATTTTCATAATATCCCTACCATCAAATAGAATGCTTCCGCTTGTAGGTTCAAAAACATTGAGTAGTGATTTCAAAAATACGGTCTTTCCAGAGCCACTTTGTCCAATGATAAGATTGATTTTACCCGTTTCCAAAGTAGTGGAAACCCCCTTTAAGATTTCTGTATTTCCAAAACTTTTTCTTAAATCTATGACTTCTATCATTAGCTTAGGAATAATTGAGTTAAAATTAAATTAGCGATGATGATGGCTACTATCGTCCAAACTACAGCTTGGGTGCTGGCACGCCCTACTTCTAATGAGCCACCTTTGACATTATAACCGAAAAATGCGGGAATCGTAGCAATTAAGAAAGCAAATACGATGGTCTTCATAAAGGCATAAACGATAAAGAATGTCGGGAAAAACATTTGTATACCCGTGACATATTCGGCTTCTGTCCAAGCTTCGGTAAATATTCCTGCAAGATATCCACCATACACTCCAAACACGATACTGATAGCGATAAGCAAAGGATTGAAAATAACACACGCTAAAATTTTAGGTAAAATTAAAAAATTAGGGGAGTTAATTCCCATAATATCAAGGGCATCTATTTGCTCGGTTACTTTCATCGTTCCGATAGAAGAGGCAATATAAGAACCTACTTTTCCTGCTAAAATAACACTAATAATCGTTGGGGCAAATTCTAAAATAAGCACGACTTTGGTGGCGTGTCCTATGTAGGTCAGAGAGATAGGAATAGATGCAGTTTTGAAATTATTATACATCTGTATTGCTACTACGGCTCCTACAAATAAGGAAGTAAATAGCACTAATCCAAATGAATTAACACCTAAATCATAAATTTCTCTCATAAAAAGTTTAAAGAAAACTTTGGTTTTTTGTGGTTTTCTTAATACTTTTCCCAAAAGGAGAATATATGCCCCAAATATGCTGAAAACTTTTAACATAATGCAAAAATAATCTTTTTTAGGATAATAAATGGTTTTATGTTGATTAAAGATGATAAAAATATTTATTTTTGTAGGGATTATTTTTTGGAAATGAAATTCTTCAAGGGAGCGAATTTTAGAAGTAGGATTTTTTTTGCGATAGTCATGGTAAATTTATTATTTATGATGGCTATGGTAGTTTTTGATTTTTATAAGGATATAGTATGGTTACAATCTGTTAAAAAACAGAATCTAATTAGGATAGAAACTAAAATTCAGCAGATTTTTGATAAAATGGCGAGGCAAAACGGAGGAGAAAAATGGGGGAGATTTCAAGAAGAATTAGGTAAATTAGTATGGGTGGACAATATTAAAATTGCATTTTATGATTTGAAAGGAAATTTGATTTTCGGACAAAGAAATAATGTTTTGTCGGTAAATGATTTAGAAAATTTGAAGACAAAATATTGTTTTTTTGTTGAAAAAAAACATGATGGAGAGGTGTCTTATCATTTGTTTGATTTTATCTACGAAGGGAAAAAGCCGATAGGAATTGTTGATATTTCTGAAAAATTTGATAAAACATCTTTCCAAATGGATATGATAGTTATGATGAAGCAGTATTTTTTTGCAATGATGATTATGTTTGTGTTGAGTGGTTATGTGGCTTGGTTTATTTCTCAGGCATTAATGAAAAGGGTGGGGATTCTAGCGAAACAGCTTCCTAAAACTAATATAGAATATTTGGATACGCCTATTGATTA
>CAUTLL010000056.1:0-6981 GCA_963539275.1 uncultured Flavobacteriaceae bacterium | reverse complement strand
ATCTGCTGCCCAAGCAAATATTGAAGCAGCTGAATTAGAAGATATTATTGAAGTAAAAAAACAAGATTTCTTCGATTCAAAAAAAGAACATTTTCCTCTTTTAATGGTATTTAATCCTCCTTACAATGAGAGAATTAACATCAATGATGAAGCTTTCTACAAAAAAATAGGAGATACTTTCAAACAAAATTACCCTAATACTCTATCTTGGTTAATTTCTGCCGATTTGGAAGCGGTAAAGAAAATAGGACTCCGCCCATCAAGAAAAATAAAATTATTTAACGGAAAATTAGAATGCCGTTTTCTTCAATATGAAACTTACGAAGGCTCTAAAAAAAATACATAAAACATCCTAATAAATTAAAATCCGAGTTTTGTTCTCGGATTTTAATTACTAAAATATTAATTCTTACTTTCTCTCTTTTCTTTTTCTCGAATTTCCTTCTTAATGCAAGGATATTTCTGCTGCATATCCTCAGATATAAAAGGGGCTAATCCCACTGCAATTTCTAGAAATTCTTTCCCTTTTTTTTCTTCTTTCAAATGAAAATAACAATTACTCATCTGATAAAAAAGTTCCGCTCTATGATGAATTTTTACTGCTTTTTCTAAAATTGATACGGCCTCTTCATACTCTCCAATAAGCATCAAAACCTCACTATACGCATACCAATTATAAAAACCATCAGGTTCCATTTCGGTAATTTTCTTTAGACAAGAAATACTATCTTCAAACTTTTCAGAATCAATATAAAGAAATGCCAATTTTTTCTGATAATCTAAATTTGCTTCATTATAAAACACAGCTTCTTTAGCAAAATGAAGAGCCTCCTGTAATTTTCCCATTTCATAATAAATCTCTGATTGCTCCATCATCGCCATATAAAACTGAGGATCTTCTCGAGATGCCTGCTGAAACATATTAAGAGCCACTACATAATCTTTCATAGCCTTATAACATAAACCTATTTTATAAAAAGTAAATGCCTTGGTATATTCTAATTCTAATAATTCCTCATAAACCTTAATTGCATTCTGCCACTGCCCCATTGCTTCATAACATGCAGCCTTATTCCCATAAACTCCCATTGATTGAGGGCTTATAGCTAAAAGATAATCAAAACCCTTGATTGCCTCTTTATAATTTCTTCTATTGAAATAAAACTGTCCATACTCAAACCACGCCGTTTCCGAAAAAGGAAAATCATCCAAATAACTATTTAAAAAGATAATAGTTTCATCATTTTTCTTCAAACGATTATAGCAATTTATCACATTTTCTAAAGCATAATCATCATCAGGGTCATATTTCAGAGCTTCTTTATAATATTTTAATGCATTAAAAGGATCTTCCAAATTCACATATTCATCGGCAATGAAATTATGCAAGAAATTCTCCTCATCTTCTAATTTTAATGCTTTTTGACAATACTCTATCGCTCTCTTTGGGTTACCAAGGTTGGAATAATATTTGGCACAACAAACCAGAAAATCAGTAGTTTCCATAGAAGCATTTCTTAATTCTTCTATATATTCCCTTGCCATGGTATATTGCTCCAATTCCAATAAAACCTCCAATTTTTTTGTTTTAAGTTCCAAAGAATTAGGGTGTAATTTCAAAGCAAAATCAACCGATAACTCCGCAAAAGAAATATCTCCCATCTCCAAATAATGAATAACAATTTCCTCCAATTCTTCCGAATCGAAGTAATATTCTTCATTATACTCTACCATTTCCTCAAACCGCTTAATCAGCTCACTCTCAAAAAACTCTTCTTCCAAATTTATTCCTTTATTTTTCTACAAAGATAAACAATTTTCAATCTCTTCTATGAATCTATCCGCCAACTGGTCTGCTTCCTTTTGGGATTTTGCCTCGGTATAGATGCGGATTATTGGCTCTGTATTAGATTTTCTAAGGTGAACCCAATTCTTCTCAAAATCTATTTTCACTCCGTCTATTATGGAAATGTCCTCATTTTGATATTTTACTTTTATTTTCTCTAAAATCTTATCCACATTGATTTCTGGAGTTAATTCTACTTTCTTTTTTCCCATGAAATAAGCAGGATAACCTAACCTCAACTCTGAAACAGATTTATTTTCTTTTGCTAAATGTGTTAAGAAAAGAGCTACTCCAACCAATGAATCCCTACCATAATGCAATTCAGGATAAATAATTCCTCCATTACCTTCTCCTCCAATCACTGCATTTTTATCTTTCATTAAATTGACTACATTCACCTCTCCCACTGCACTTGCAAAATATTCAGAATCATGCATTTTCGCAACATCTCTTAAGGCTCTACTTGAAGATAAATTAGATACTGCAACTCCTTTTTTATGCTTTAAAATATAATCAGCAACTGCCACTAAAGTATATTCTTCACCGAACATTTCTCCGTTTTCATCAATCAATGCCAATCTATCTACATCAGGATCTACAACAATTCCTAAATCTGCTTTTTCTTTTTTGACCAAATCACAAATATCCGTCAAATGTTCTTTCAAAGGCTCTGGATTGTGAGGAAAATGTCCGTTCGGTTCACAATATAATTTCACCACTTCACAGCCTAATTGCTCTAAAAGTAGAGGTAATGAAATTCCTCCCGTGGAATTTACCGCATCTAAAACCACTTTATATTTTTTAGCTTTAACAGCTTCTTTATCCACCATCGGCAAATTCATAATCTTCTGAATATGAATATCAAACCCATCATTTCTAACTTCATATTTCCCCAAATCATCTACTTCAGCATAATAAAAGTCCTCTTTTTCTGCCAAATCTAAAACCTCCTCCCCATCTTTACCACTGATAAATTCCCCTTTTTCATTAAGTAATTTCAAGGCATTCCATTGTTTAGGATTATGAGAAGCGGTAAGGATAATCCCCCCATCGGCTTTTAATTCAGGCACCATTATTTCCACAGTAGGAGTCGTCGACAACCCTAAATCCACCACATTAACACCTAATCCTTGTAAAGTAGCAGCCACTAAATTAGAAACCATTTGTCCTGAAATTCTTGCATCTCGCCCAACGACAAGGGTAATATTTTTTTTATTTTTCTTATTCTGAAGCCAAGTACCAAATGCAGAAGTAAATTTCACCACATCAAGAGGCGTAAGATTCTCATTAATCTTTCCTCCTATCGTTCCTCGAATTCCTGAAATTGATTTGATTAAAGCCATAAATTCCTATATTTCATGCAAATTTAGATAAAATTTTCCACTGAAAATAATTTTTCTATGAACAACCACAATCTTTATCACAATATATTTTTTTTTGCTTAAATTTTTGTGATGAAAAATTTTTCTTGAAAATCCTAAAAATAGAATAACACGATAACAAGAATATCACCGCTATGATAATATACTGAAAATTTGCATTCATATTATTAATAATTTATTTCAAAATTTGATATGTTAAAAACGAAATGATGTATGCCAACCCTGACATTCCAAACAGTTGAACCAGCGTCCATTTCAAACTTCTAGTCTCTTTATAAACAATAGCAATAGTAGAAATACACTGCATGGCAAAGGCATAAAACATCAATATTGACATTCCTGTGGCGAAACTAAATACTTTTTCGCCATTAGGTTTTACATCATTTCTCATTTTTTCCATTAGAGTTTGCTCTCCTTCATCGCTTTCTACATCTACATCCAAGCCATAAAGTGTAGAAATCGTCCCTACAAAAGCTTCTCTTGCCGCAAAGCTTGTCAACACTCCAACTCCCATCTTCCAATCATACCCCAAAGGAGAAACCATTGGCTCAATACTTTTTCCTACAATTGCCAAATAAGAATCTTTCATTTCCACCTCTGTAGCAACCCATTCACTTTCGTTTTGTTTAGGACCAAAATAAGCTAACACCCAAAGAATTACACTAATTGCAAAAATCACTCTCCCTGCACCTAAAATGAATTCCCACACTTTACCTAAAACCAATTTAAAATTATAACCAAACAAAGGAACTTTATAGATTGGCAAATCTAAAATCAAATAAGATTTTTTGTTTCCTTTAATCACTTTTTTCAAAACCCAAGAAGCTAACAAAGACATTATAAATCCTATAATATACATCATAAAAAGCATCAAAGCCCTATAATTCAACACACCTAAAAAATATTCATTAGGAATTACCAAACCGATAATAATACTATAAATAGGCAGTCTCGCAGAACAAGTCATAAAAGGCGTTACCAAAATCGTAAGCAATCTCTCCTTCATATTCTCAATATTCCTTGTGGACATAATTGCAGGGATAGCACATGCCGTACTAGAAACCAAAGGAACAATACTCTTTCCATTCAATCCAAAAGGCTTCAAAAATCTATCCATCAAATAAACCACCCTCGCCATATAACCAAAATCTTCCAAAAGATAGAGAAAATATAACAAAATTCCTATTTGAGGAGCAAAAACTATTACGCTACTTATACCTGTAATCACTCCATCAGTAATCAAACTCTTCAAAGGCCCATCAGACAGATTAACTTCTATAATATCCTTTAAATACTCAAATCCTGCTTCAATCCACTCCATAGGGTAAGCAGCTAAAAAATATACACTATTAAATATCAATAATAAAAGTACTCCAAAAACCACATACCCCCAAAACGGATGTACTAAAATTCGGTCTATTTTCTCTGTAAAAACATCTCTAATCTGATCTTGTTTTGAGAAAAACAAAGGTAATTCTTTATCAATTTTTTGATACCGTCTCGTGATTTCTTGAACTTGTAATCTTTTGGGAATTATTTTTTTAACAATATCTCCTACCTCCTTTATATTTCTAACATATCTTTCAGATGCCAAAAAAGTCCAAACTTCATAAAGGTTTTCCTTTTTCAACTGAGTTTTAATTTTGGAAACCCACCCCTTATACTCCGTTGGAATCTCAAAAACCGGCTGAATTTGTGCCTTAAATTCATTCTCAAAAATCACTTTTTTTACCTCATCAATTCCCTCATTTTTCTTCGCGTTAGTCGGTATTACTTTCACTCCAAAAAGTTGTTCAATTTTAACAAAATCAAAAGACAAACCTCTTTTATTTGCCAAATCTATCTGATTTACAAGCATTACTACAGGTATTCCTAAATCCTTAACCTGCTGAAAAAGTAATAAGCTTCTCCGTAAATTAAGAGCATCCGCTACATAAATTACTCCATCATACGATTTTTTTTCATCAATTAAATATTGAGAAAAAATCATTTCATCTTCTGATGTGGGATAAATACTATATGCTCCAGGTAAATCAGTGATTTCTATTTTTTCATCTCCTATTTGACAAATCCCTGAACGACTTGCTACCGTCACTCCTGCATAATTTCCTGTCTTTTGGTTTAACCCACAGAGACGGTTGAAAATCGTTGATTTCCCTACATTAGGATTACCTATTAATAATATTTTTTTGTTTAACATTTTATTGATTCTACAAAAATAAATTTTGCTTCTTCCAAACGCAACGCAACTTGGGTCTTTTCCACCCCAAATTCTATATACAATGGCCCTCCAAAAGGTGCCTTATGTAAGATTACAAAATTAGTTTCTGGCAATAGACCCATTTCTATAATTTTATTAGGCATAATCAATTCAGCATTATCATACCCCTTTATTTTACCTTTAACTAAACTAGGAAAATCACAAAGTCTATCCATACTAAATATTTTATCCTTCACAAGATTTTTTAAAACAACAAAGATAATTAGTTTTTATTAAATCTAAATAAAATTTGTAAACTTTAAAAGATATACTCACCACGGCTAACGATATTTTTACTATCATTAGGCTCTAAAGAAATAATCTTATCATACCCACTCACTACAACAGCAGTAATAAATGCTAACAGCAAGAATAGTAAGCTACGCAAGTGGGGGTGACAAATAGGTGTTTTTACTAAATTTAGAACAACTATTTTATAATTTTTATCTCATTCCATATCTTTGAAAAAAAATTAAAAAAATGGTGCAAGAAAAAGAATATCAAGAAGCCATAGAATGGATTTTCATACAAACACCTAACTACCAAAAACAAGGCAAAGGAGCTTATAAACCTGGATTAGAGAATATCACTCGTCTTTGTGATTTTTTTGGAAATCCACACAAAAAACTTAAATGTATACACATCGGAGGAACGAACGGCAAAGGTTCTACCAGCAATATGTTAGCTTCCATTCTACAAGAGCAAGGCTATAAAGTCGGACTCTACACTTCGCCACATCTTATTGATTTCACAGAACGCATCAAAGTCAATGGACAGAATGCCGATAAAGATTTTATTTATTATTTTATCCAAAAACTTAAAAATCTCCCCAAAGACATTCTCCCTTCATTTTTTGAATTTACAACCATAATGGCATTTGAATATTTCCACCAACAAGAAGTTGACTTTGCCATTATAGAAGTGGGTCTGGGCGGTCGTTTAGACTCCACCAATATCATTTCTCCGATTATTACTGCTATCACTAATATTCAGCACGATCACCAAGATTTATTAGGGGATACTTTGGAGGAAATAGCTTATGAAAAAGCAGGAATTATCAAACCCCACACACCAATCATTCTAGGAGAAGACAATATTTTAATTAAACAAATCATACAAAATATAGCCAAAGAAAAAAACGCTCCTTTTATTGATTCGACTCTAATTCAAACAGATTTGCCCTCTGATTTGAAAGGTAAATACCAGCGCAAAAATATCCGTGTAGTTTTAGGCATAATAGAAGAATTAAGAAAGCTAAATTATTCTATTTCCGAAGAAAATCTCCAAAAAGGACTACTCCATGTCCATCAGAATACCCATTTCATTGGGAGATGGTTTAAATTTTCTAACAATCCTCTAACAATTTGCGATACTGGACATAATGAAGCTGGCTTGAGAGAAGTTTTTACTCAACTTAATGAATTTCCTCATCACAAACATATCGTTTTAGGATTTGTTCAAGAGAAAAAAATAGATGAGATTCTAAATATTTT
>CAUTLL010000055.1:0-7314 GCA_963539275.1 uncultured Flavobacteriaceae bacterium | reverse complement strand
AAAAGACTTTTATTCGTAATGATGAGCTTTTTTGTTTTATCATCTTGTAAAACAACTGCGGTAGCTCAAAACCAGAAATTAGAAAAAAATTATGTTTTATTAGTTTCTTTTGATGGTTTTAGGTATGATTATCCCGATAGATTTAATTTGCCTAACGTTAAAAAACTTCAGAAAAAATCATCTTATGCCAAAGGAAGCCTTTCTAGTTTTCCGAGTAAAACATTTCCTAATCATTATAGTATTATTACAGGAATGTATCCAGGTAATCATGGCATTGTGGATAATAAATTTTATTCTCCAGAGTTGCAAAAGGTCTATGCTATTCCAGATAGAACAGCTGTGCAAGAGGCTAAATTTTATGGAGGAATACCACTTTGGCAGTGGCTTCAGCAGCATGGTATTAAAACTGCTTCTTATTTTTGGGTAGGTTCAGAAGCTCCTATTTCAGGAGAATATCCTACTTATTATAAACAGTTTGATGATAAAGTCCCTTATGAAGATAGAATCAACCAAGTAATGGAGTGGTTCCGTTTGCCAGAAGAAAAAAGACCGCAGTTTGTTACACTTTATTTTGAATTTGTAGATGAGGTAGGACATCGGACAGGGACAAGCTCTGAAGAGTTAAAACAGAAATTAAAAAAAGCAGATGAACTTTTGGGGCAAATATTAGAAGAGGTGGAAAAACTAAATCTACCAATGACAACGATTATCACTTCCGACCATGGAATGATAGATATGACCAGTGATGAGGGTAAATTAGTTTTCATAGAAGAGATAGAAAAAAAACTGAGTACCAAAGCAGATTTTATCAATAATGGAATGCATTGCCAAATTTATCTTAAAAATAAAAAAGATAAAGAAGAAGTTTATCAAGAGTTAAAGCAATATTTTTCTGGTAAAAAATTTTTAAAAGTTTATAAAAAAGAAGAAACTCCAGAGAGGTGGCATTATAGAAATCATGCGAATATTGGAGATTTATTGTTGATTGCAGATGCACCTTATTACATGGTGAAAAATAAACGAGATAAATTAGTGAGTAGAGTAGGAGTTTGGGGAACGCATGGCTATGACCCTTATGCTACGCCAGAGATGATGGCGATTTTCTATGTTATAGGAAAAAATATCAAGGAAAATCATCAAATACCATCTTTTGAAAATGTACATATTTATCCATTTATTTCTTATATTTTAGGGATAGATAGTCCAAAGAATATAGATGGAAAGTTGGATGTTTTGAAACATATATTGAAGAAATGATTTTATAGTAAAAAACAATATCATGTTTTCGAATATGTTATTCTGTTTCTATGTGTAGAAAGTTTTACTCTAAAATATTTTATTAACTTTGTAAAATCATTAAAATTCGAAAAATATGTCTGCAAAGAAAAAAATATTATTAGAAGATTGGCAAGAAATAAAGCCTTATGGGAGAACCTCTAAATCAGATTTATATTATTTAGAGATTTGTAATGAAATTCAAGATAGACTTTATGAGCAGAATTTTGTTTTGCCATTGAGGGATTTTGTGAGAGTAGAAGGGATTCCTTTGTTTTGTATTTTCTTGACCTCTTATTTAGAAGATATTATTTCGGGGTCTGAGGTTTGGAATTCTTTTGTTAAAAAGCATAAGGAAATATATGGAAAGCCACTTCCTTTTTATGAAACTGAAGGGGATTATGTAGAGGGAGAGGTGAATCTTCAAGATGTTAAGTTTTTAGTATGGTATTTCATTAATTCTGTGAATAAAAATATTTTGTTAAATCCAAATGATACTTTTGTACAAAATTTAGCGGAGAGTATTGTAGAAATTTTAGAAACAGAATATGAATATGCTCCTGAAAATGATTTACTTAGAAAAACTTATCAAATTACAGATGCAGAAGATTATTATAATGTTAGAAAACTTTTAGATCAAATTTTAACGAAAACTTATCTTTTCTTCCCAGATACAGGATTTGCAATTTTGAGACAAGAGGCTGAAATTATACAAGATGGTAGAAATGTGGAAACAGCCTTGAATGATAATAGAGATAGATTTGTGCATGAGGCTAGAACTTCGCTTTTGGCTCTTTCTGCTAAGGAATGGGCAGAGTTGATTTTAGGTAATAAAAATCCGGTTGCACAAGCATTAAAGCAAATGTCTCCTCGGGTAATGGGTAGTTTCTTGCTTTTAGGTCAAGATGAAGAGTATTTGGATTTAGAACATATTGCAACGGAGAGGAATTTCAAATTATTAAAATCATCTTTTCCAAAATATAAGGATTTGGTAGAGAAAAGTATTGTTTTCATGGGAATGGTACAGTGGCAAGGAAAATGGTGGTTTTCAGGAATATCTATTGCGAGTAAATATAATGAGGAAGTAATAGAAAGAGAGAAGCAAAATCAGTATGCTAAAGAATCCTTGAGCTTTATGGAAGACCAATCTCTCATTAAGGATGCTCTTGAAAAGCATCATGAGGCGTTTTTAATTTATAATAAAGATACTCCTGTGGCATTTTTGAGAAAGGAAGAAGTGGACGATTTTGTTAATGGATATTTTAAATTTCTTGAAGAAACTCAAGAATTGACACAAGAGGAAAAAGAGAAAGCTGTAAAAAAATATAAGCCAAAAGCCAACAAATCAGAAGAAAAACCAGAAGTGGTCATGGTGCTTTTCCACAATCAAAACTCTGGATTTGAGGTTTATCCGAATATAGAAAGTGCATTTTGTGTGAAATCTAATCAATTCTTGGATAAAGAAAAAATCGATCAAGATTTCTATCAGATTTTCTTAGCAAATTTCTATTCAAAAGAGTTAGTGGAATATAGCATAGAGGTGAGCAGAAAAAAATTAGCCTTTTTTAAGAATAATTATTCTGATAATGAAATAGATTTTTTGACTCGTTTTTTTAAGGCGAATATTTATCACACAAAACCGAGATTAACGATTGTTAAGAATAAATAATGTTTAGATTTTTTTTCTTGATATTTGGTTGTTTTATCTTTGGGCAAAATATTAAAAGTATTCAGCTTTTTAATCCTCAAACTAATGATGAAACACCTGTGATAGGGTTTGGTGAACAGCTTATTTTAAGGTTTGATGACCTTAATAATGGAAGTGAAGTTTATCGTTATACTATCAAACATCTTGATAGGAATTGGCAAGATGATGGTCTTTTTTTTACAGAGTATGCTTCTGGAAAACTAAACGGATTGATAGATAATTTTAAGTATTCTTTTAATACTTATCAGGCTTATACTCATTATAGTTTAAGATTTCCTAATGAGGATATTCAGCCTAAAATTTCAGGAAATTATGAGATAATTGTTTATAAAGATACCCCAAGAAAACCTCTTTTTAAGAAGAGGTTTTATGTAGTAGAAAATACAGCAAAAATAGGGTTGAATGTTACCAGATATGCTAATGCAAAAACGCCAGAACTTAATCAAAGAGTGGAAGTGAGAGTCATTGGTGAAGGAAATAATTTTAGCCGAAATATTAGTTCTATCAGCCTTAATGTGATTCAAAATAATAATTTTAATGAGGGAGTTCGTGATTTAAGACCATCGTCTTCATTGGTTTTGGGGAATCAACTTTTGTTTCAGCAATTGGATTTAACTTTTGCAGGAAATAATGAGTTTTCTTACTTTGATAACAAAAATCTAAATGTGCCTATGGATATGGTTCAAGCCTATGATAATATAAATGGAGTAAATTATACTTATCTTTTTCCGACATGGATTTCTCCTTTTAGTTATCAATATCAGCCTGATGTGAATGGAGCATTTTATTTTAGAAGTAATAATATGGGGCAAGAGAGAGATGCGCACTATGAAGGGGATTATTCTTGGGTGGTTTTTTCTTTAGATAGTTTGCCGTTTGAGAATAAAGAAGTTTATGTTTTAGGGCAATTTAATGATTATCAAGCCAATTCTGAAAGCAGAATGTTTTATGATAAACAGAAACAGAAATATGTTGCACACCTATATCTGAAACAAGGTTTTTATAATTATATTTTAGCAACAAAGAGCGATGATGGAAGGCTGAATTTAGGTGAAATTAATGGTAATTTTTGGCAAACACAAAACCAATATCAGGCCTTTCTTTATTACACACCTTTTGGAAAAAATTATGATGCTTTGATGGGCTATGGAGAAATTAGATGAGAAAAATAGATGAATAATAATTTGTATAATTGGATACATGCCGCAAGGCTACGCACTTTACCCTTATCTATGAGCGGTATTTTGTTGGGGGCTTTTATTGCTCGATGGAGGTTGATTGAGATTGGAGGAAATTGGGATTGGAAAATTTTTGCATTAGCAATGTTAGTTACTCTATTATATCAAGTTTTGTCAAATTTTGCGAATGATTATGGAGATGGAGTAAGGGGAACGGACAGATTTCGTGATAAAAATGTAGAGAAAAGAACTGTAGCATCTGGAGAAATTTCAGTAGTACAGATGAAAAAAGCAGTGCAATTTACTGCAATATTAGCAATAATAATGACTATAATATTACTTTATATAGCTTTTATTCCTAATTATATCTTTGAATTTTATGTGTTTATAGGATTAGGGATTTTATGTATTTTGGCAGCTGTGGGGTATACTATGGGGAAAAAACCTTATGGATATTTGGGATTGGGAGATATTATGGTATTTATTTTTTTTGGTTGGCTTTCTGTTGGGGGAAGCTATTTTCTTTTTACCAAGGTATGGAATTGGGATATTTTGTTGCCTGCATCAGCAGTAGGAATGCTATCTGTATCAGTGCTTAACCTTAATAATATGAGAGATTTAGAAAGTGATAAATTGGCTGGGAAAAATACATTAGCATTAAGGTTAGGTTTTAAGAGAGCTATGATTTATCAAATAGTTTTAATGCAACTACCTTTGATATTAGTTTTAATTTTTTTGATGAAAAATGAATTGCAAATAAAAGGTAATTATTATGCTTTTATGGTGATGATTTTATTTTTCCCGATGACTGCTCTGCGGAGAAAAATTATGAAAGTAGAGTCACCAAGTGAATTAGACCCTTTTTTAAAACAAGTGGGAATTATTACTTTAATGATGGCAATTTTATTAGCGATAGGATTAAATATTTAATGTTGTAAGGCTTGGTATAAAGGGAATTATATGTTAACAAAATATTAATGGCATGTTTTTTGATAATAGAGATAATGATATATATTAAAAAATATATCAATTGAAGTTTTAAAAAAGGATTATCTTTGCAGAGATTTTAATTAGTTTAATTTTAAAGATTTAGACATAATATAAAAGATAAAACATATGAGAATTCAATTATGTAGCATATTATCATTGGCTACAATTTATTTTACTGCTCAAACAGCAACACCACCCACAGGCAAAGTAGGTATTAATACAACTACCCCAACCGAAACTCTTGATGTTAAAGGAAAAGTTCGCGTACAAGAACTTTACACAGAAGGTAGCCTAACAGGAACTAATAATGCAAACTTTAATGCAACTGCTATAGTTACAACTAATGCACAAGGTGTTCTAGGGAAAAAAGACATTGATATTAATAATTTATTAACTGATTCTCCTTGGAAAAGAGTAGGAACTACTGATAAGAATGCCATTCCGGTTAGTGGACTTGCTATGTATAGTAAATATAAAACAGCTATTGGGGATTATAGTGGGGGTAACTCTACTATTCATGCAGCATTTGAAGTATTAGACGGATCAGAAGATCAATTTGCGTTAAGAAGAGGTGATTTTAGATGGAATTTTAATGCTTATACAGTTAATAACAATCCATTTTTAACTATTGTAGGAAGACCAAATAACAAAAGACTTTTAAGTCTTTCTAGTTTAGGTGCTTTATATTTAGGAGCTGGTATGTCCAATTCTGATGGTTCTGGAGCCAACCTTATTCTTGATGGTGGTACGGGTACAATAGGTGTCGGTAAAAACTCTACGGACTATGATCTTGATGTAAATGGTTATACGAGAATATCTCAATTACCAACATCAAAAGGTGTTGTAAAATATTATACATCTGAAAATGGTACAAGAATACAAAAGGAAAAAGCTGAAAAATATGCTCCTACTCATATGGTAGTAGCAGATGCTAATGGTGTATTAGGAAAACAAGACTTTCCTACTATCCCAACTATCCCTACAGAGCCATGGCAAGTAGCAGGAAGTACCACACCAGCTACTGCTAATAATCAAAAAATTTATCAAAATAATAAAGTAGGTATTGGAGATTATAGTGGTACGGACATTGGTTCTAGTTTTGAGATTAGTGGAGGAGGTACTTCTCAGTTAGGTCTAATTAATGGGACTACTAAATGGGATATTTCTACGGAGAATAAAACACTTACATTTACCAAAAGAAAGCCTAAAAACGGAAGGGTATTTTCTCTTACAGATGATGCAGTTATGTATTTAGGGAATATTTTAGCCAATGAAAGCGGTGGAGATGCAAGACTTATCTTTGATGGAGGTAATGGAAAAATAGGTGTCAATAAAAATACTGCTGAATATAACCTAGATGTAGCTGGTGATGCTAAAATCTCTGGATTAAAAAGTGGAAATGGATATACAGCTACTCATATGGTAGTATCAGATGCTAATGGTGTATTAGGGAAGCAAAATATTCCTAGCATTCCTACAGAGCCATGGCAAGTAGCAGGAAGTACCACACCAGCTACTGCTAATAATCAAAAAATTTATCAAAATAATAAAGTAGGTATTGGAGATTATAGTGGTACGGACATTGGTTCTAGTTTTGAGATTAGTGGAGGAGGTACTTCTCAGTTAGGTCTAATTAATGGGACTACTAAATGGGATATTTCTACGGAGAATAAAACACTTACATTTACCAAAAGAAAGCCTAAAAACGGAAGGGTATTTTCTCTTACAGATGATGCAGTTATGTATTTAGGGAATATTTTAGCCAATGAAAGCGGTGGAGATGCAAGACTTATCTTTGATGGAGGTAATGGAAAAATAGGTGTCAATAAAAATACTGTAGATAATAATTATAGTCTTGATGTAAATGGTAATACAAAAGTAGGAGGAGAGCTGAATATAACTAGTAAAACTACTTTAGGGGGAGAACTAAATACTTCCAACAGTGCAGGGACTTCAGGGCAAGTTCTTATGTCTAAAGGAAGTAATCAAGCTCCAGAATGGAAAAGTCTAAAAGAAGCGACAGGAGTAATCTCCGAAACAAAATTGATAATAGGAACTAATGAGATCACAGTTAGCGAAGGTAAAGAAATAGATATACCAGGATTAGCTTATACTATTACTGTGCCAGAAGGAAAAGAAAAGTTACTTATGTTTAATATCGTA